>DBJWYX010000057.1:3085-11232 GCA_052360825.1 Candidatus Wunengus sp. YC64 | reverse complement strand
GCGGCGCCCGCTTTTTGTGACTTCAGATATGCATATATTTTATCCCGCATGGTATGATTTACTACCTTGAATTCTGCAATTTAACCACAGAACAGAGAAACCTTTGTTTAAATTGAAAATGCTTCAATAAGGGTCATGCGGCAAGGATCATGCGCCCATGCGTGTTTTATAAATAAAAGAAGAGGGTTTCATCCCTCTTCCTATTCACCGTATGTAATTTGGCGTGTAAAACCGTTCGGTCGATAGCGTGTAATAAAATTTATTTCCTGCATTCCCCTACTAATTTTTGATAGGTCGAAAACTCCCTTTGCGCCTCTTCTTTCATACCTTTTCTCTCATAAATAATACTCAAACCATAATGCGCCTTTGCAAAATTCGGGTCGACTCGAATCGTCTCCTCAAGCGCACTGGCAGCCTCATCCAAAATCCTGTTCTGGGAATATGCGCTGCCGAGGTCGAAGTATACGGCTGGGTTGTAAGGATTCACCTCAATAGCCTTTTGTAATGAGGTAATTGCATCATCAAGAACCCTTTTGTCTGAATAGGGGTTCTGGATATTGTAATGGGCTGCCGCTGCCTTTTGAACGGACGTAATAGCCTTCGCAAGCACTTTCTTGTCTGCGTACGCTTTACCAAGCCTATAATGGGCTGCTGCATTGCCGGGATCAAGCCGCACAACAGCGCTGAATTCTTCGACGGCTTTGTCAAACAATCTCACATCAGAACACACGACTCCAAGATCATAACGTACATTGGGGTTTTTCGGATCAATCTCTATCGACTTCTTATAAGCATCGATAGCATAGGCAATATCGCCTTTCGCATAATAGGTCAGGCCAAGATGGTAATGCCCCAGGGCATGATGCGGATTGATGTCGGTGACTTTCTTAAATTCAGCCACTGCTTCATCAAGCAATTTTTTCTCCTGATATATTTGGCCTAAACCAAAATGAGCGTCCGTATAATTTGGATTAATCTCAATAGCCTTCATAAATGCACTGATCGCTTCGTCTCTCTGATTTCCTCCGATATAAGCTGCCCCCATATTATATTGAGATACGGCGTCTTTGGGATTGATCTCCGATGCCTTTTTATATTCAGACACAGCGTCGTAAAACATCTCTCTGGATTTATAAATATCTCCGAGCTTGCTGTGCGCCAGGGCATTACCAGGGTCAAGTCGCACTACGGACTTCAGCGCTGTTGCTGCATCGTCCCAGAGACCATTTTCTGCGTAAAGCAGCCCCAATTGAAAAAGTGCGTCTTTATAGTTTGGATCAATCTCTATGGCCTTCTTTAGCTCTTCAACAGCCTCGTTCGACATGGTTCGATTACTGTATGCCATGCCCAGATTATAGTGCGCTTCCGCCAGAGCGGGATTAATTCGAATAGCCCTCTGATATGCGCTTATAACCTCATCAGGCATATCAACCTTAGAACATCCGTATATACCTCCAGAAACTAATACTGCCATTAACATCGATATTTTGAATGGCGATACTAGATTCTTTATCATTATCGGGTCTCCCAATAAAACGGTTATTGATAAATAAATTTATCTAAACTAAAGATACTACGGCTGAATCCAGTAATTTTCAAGGAAATATATCAAATAGGCTGTATATTGTCAAATGTTTATTTAATAGATATTTAGATAATCTAAAGCCGATTACTCCCAGCCGAGTTTCCGAATCTCCTTCACAGACCTTGCAACCTCATCAGAAACCTTCGTAACCGATGCCTCGTCCTTGAACCTCACGTTTATATTGTAGACGATTTCATTCTGGACGAGATTTCTTTCAAAACTGTATTGCTGTAATTCCATAGAGTTCCTTTTCAGTATTTCAGTAATAGCCGTAAAATCGGGTTCTGAGCCGGATACGCACAGCTTCAGTGTTTTATACTTATCACGTTTAATACTGTGTTCAAACAGAGGCAACAATAATAACGCAAAAATTGCCAGCAGGGTTGTAAAGAGGGCCGGCAAGTAACAATTCCTTCCAATTGCCAAACCAATACCCGCCACGACCCATAAAGAAGCGGCGGTTGTCAAACCCCTTACGGTTGTTCTCATTCTCATAATTGTACCAGCGCCTAAGAAACCGATCCCTGTCACTACCTGGGCGGCAATCCTGGCCGGGTCAACCCGTATAATAGAATCGGCAGCAAACGTCTTATATTTTTCGAAGATATGTTCAGAAACCACCATCATCAGGGTAACACCCACACATACGAGGATGTGTGTCCGCAGCCCTGCGGGCCTTCCCCGTCGTTCCCTTTCCCACCCGATAATCCCGCCCAAAACGGCTGCCAGTAGAAGTTTTCCGATAGCGTTATCAAAGCCTCCTATAATGCTTAAAAGGTAAAACATATTTGCTCCTTGTATGAATATTAAATTTATAATACCGATAACATATTTTATTTAGAAGACTTACGTTGGTGATGAAGTATAACGGAGTCAATAATCAATGTCAAACATTTATCTGCTTCTATTTATTTTGTTTTTTAGCAAAAATCCAATAAAGAATCTTTGGCTTAAACCGATTATTACCATTAGGAAATTTATGAATAGGACAGGAGGTGGAAAAATGGAGTTTCCAGTAGAATGGCAAGGCGATATTTATCCGGCAATATTAAAACGTAAATTATTCAAGGTATACAAGGCAATGAATAGCATTCAGATTTTTTGCGACTTCTTAAAAAGAATCACCGTCGCAGTTTTCATCGGAACAACTGACTTTTTTACACTCCTTACCTTAATGAATAAATGATTTTTATATTGACATTCTAAAATCGTTTGTTTAAATAACCAATCGTTGGAGCAAAAATCCTTTCCAAAACCACACTCTTTAGGGAGGTGTAAGCCATGAATTACAAACAAATCTTCCTCAGCATATTTGCCATTACCATTGGATTGGCGCTGACAGCTTATACTGCATACGCTGCAAATCCAGAAGTTACCAACGTCCAGGCATCGCAACGCACCGACGGTTCTATGCTGGTGGATATTTCTTATGACGTTTCAGACGAAGACGGCGACTCCGTTACAATCTCTGTAAATATTTCTGACGATGATGGTTTCACTTACACCGTCAATGCTACAAGCCTCACAGGGGACCTCGGTTCAGAAATTACATCCGGTACAGGTAAATCCATTGTGTGGGATGCAGGCACGGATGTTCCCGGTGTTTCCGGTACAGAATACAGGGTAAAGGTGATTGCTGATGATGGAAAAGGCGATGAAAGTACGCCAGGCTATAAAGCCAGTGTCGTCCTTGGTAAGGCGCTTAAGTATAGCGCATTCAGCAGTAAAAATTCTACCTATAAAAGCATTTCAACCGGCGGTCCGGCGCCTTTTGGGCTAACTACCTTTGGTAAGATTGTAAATAAAATTACAAAGAGCATCTACCGTGTTTCACAGATAAAGCCAAAACAAATACCGACTGAGATTCCAATTCCCACCGGAATTCCTACCGGTATACCCACAGGCATTCCCACTGGTTATCCAACCGGATACCCCACAGGATACCCATATCCCACGAGTTATCCAACTGGATATCCAACACCTCAGTATACTCCTGTCAGTGGAGGGGGAATAGAGGGATTTACCTATAACGGGGACGGTACTTTCACGGGCACACCAGAGGAAGGGGTAACTGTTACACTCAGTTTTTACAAGTCTGATGGAACACAAATAACCGTTGATATGACGGATTACACAAATTATCTTGAGGGCGGAGCGCTTTACGGCGAAGACACAAGCACTTTCTTATTCCAGAGTGAAGCCACGGTAAGTGTTGAAAAGAGCTTCGCTACCGTCAATATGCATATGACTTCTGAGAAGGAGCAAATAAATGTCGGCGGTTGTCCGGAAGAGGTGAACATGTCGGGCACCGGTACCTTTGAATTCGAAAACATTGGAACAGGCGAGGCAACCAACATAACTGTAACGGTAAAAGAATGTGGTGATGATATTACCGGCCATGCCGATATTGCAATAACGATCGATGGCACGGATTGCGTGATTTCTCATGATTTCGATAAGGACGGATGCCAGGGAGGACCTATTACCTGCGGTGGCGTCCAGACAGGAGAAGTAACGAGGGACGACGATGGGAATCTTTATTATTGCGAGCCTGATTGCAGCACAGGTGAAAAAACCCCTATAGACGAAAGTGTCTTTTTTGGTTCTGGTAGCTGATTTATTCATGTCGCATCAACTGTAGTCACTTTGTGAAATAAGAAATTTTTACTGCGTAATAACAGGAGGATATAAAGATGCGTATCCAAGCTAAAATATTCGGACTGATTTTCATAGTGTCTATCACGGCATTATTCATAACAAAGAACGCTTTCTCAGGCACTGGATTTGGCATCTCTAATAAGTTTACCCTGGATACCACTGGCGTATCACCAACTGCCACACCAGAAGCAACGCCGTCCGTAATCAGTGTTACCGTCCGCATCAAGCCAAAAATAATTAACCTGAAAAGCAAGGGAAAGTTTACCGCCTTTGCAACGTTTACAAGTGAATACGATGTATCGGATATCGATGAAGGCACTATCGAATGTGAAGGAGCTACAGCCACGAAAACCCGCATCTTCCCCAAGAAAAATATGTTCAAATCCACATTCAAAATCAAAGATTTGAAAGACGTTTCTCCGGGCAATTCAGTCACGTTCACGGTAACTGGCAGTCTTATTACCGGTGAGGATTTTGAAGGCAACGCCCTGGTTAGGGTGATAAGTCCGGGGAAAAATTAATAAGCATTGCAGGCATGTTTTTGTAAGGGTTCGGCCGTCAGCAGTCAGTATGAAGCTTATACTTTGTTACTGATCGCTGACCGCACACCTTTTTAATCGTATGTGTTTTTAATATATTTTCACTTCTTCAACCTCGAATCGCTCGTCTATTTTTCTAAGATAACCCATCCGGACCTTTGGATCATGTTGAAAAATCAAGAGCCAGCGCTCTTCGAATGCCTGCTTTAAAATCTTCTTCTTATTTCCCAACGTTTCCAATGGAAACAGGTCGTATCCGGTAATATAAGGATACTGGATATGGGCAACGGTTGGCACAAGATCCGCCAGAAAGAACGCCACCTGTCCTTCAGATTCGATTTTTACACATTGATGATGGCGCGTGTGACCTCCAATCTTTACGAGGGAAACCCCGTTATCCACTTCTACAATCTCATCGTCTACGAGACAGAGATACTGTGGGTCACCGATAGGCAAAAAGTCTTCTGTTATGTAACTCGCCTTAGTCCGTTCGTTGGGATTTAAGGCAACCTCTAACTCCCCCTTCTGGATGAAGTATTTTGCCTTTGGAAAAGCAGGAACAATCTCCCCCTTTTCATTAAAGCTTGTGTTCCCGCCAGTATGGTCAAAGTGAAGATGTGTGTTGATAACGATATCAATATTTTTGGGCTGATAACCAAACCGATACAAAGATTCTAAAAGGTTGGGTTTTTTATCAATGCCATAAATTTTGCAAAACTTCTCGTCATGTTTTGTCCCAACCCCTGTATCAATGAGGATATTGTATTTCTTTGTCACTACCAATGGACAATGGAGGGACAGTTGAATCCTGTTTCTTTCATCGGGCTGGTACGTCTTCTCCCACAGGACCTTTGGTACGATCCCAAACACAGCCCCACCGTCCAGGTATATGGAACCGTCGGTTACAGGATAGATTTCGAACTTGCCGAGCTTCATTTCTCACATCCCGATAACATAAGAATCTCAATATCATTATACTGCTTTTGAATTATTATACGAAAAACCGCAAAAGATTACTATATCCATATAAACAATATAACCATTATGAATATCAGTACACGAAATTTATTAGCCAAAATTTTATTGAAAAACAACCCTATATTGTGTAGTTATAGTCACGTAATACCCTTTGATTCGTGTCGGACTTTTATATTTGATTGCCTTTTGATAATTTTTATAAGGAATAACATCTATGAAGATTATTAATAAATCCACACTCGGTTTCGTATTAACGATAGTCGCTTTAAGTAGTTTATTCACAAAAACACTATTTGCTTGGTCAACCGGGCCTGAAGCATACAGGGCAGACGCACCCGGCGATAAAGGAACTTGCAATGACAGTGGTTGTCATAATTCCTACTCACTTAATTCAGGCAGCGCCACGTTCTTAATTACCGGACCTGCCTCTTATACACCGGGAGAAACTATCAAATTAAAGGTTTCATTCGGCAGCTCCAGCGGAAAATTGCACGGTTTCGAAATGACGGCAATTGATGCCGATGATAATCAGATCGGAAAATTTAAAGCGATAGGGAAAACCACACAAGTCATTCCTGCCAATGACTACCGGGGGCTTAAAAAAGAAGACAAGGGTACTTATATAGAGCATACGCGCAGTGGCAATAAAAAGAAAACCTGGAAGGTCAAGTGGATTGCCCCCGCCAATGCTACGGGGACAGTGACATTTTATGCCGCTGGAAACGACGCAAACGGCGATGGCTCGAACTCCGGTGATTACATTTACACAACCACACGGGAAATACCAGAAGCACCCACTGCATCCGGACAATAAATTGTGATTATTTACAGTATTCCAGTATAAAAACTTTTTAAGCTTTTTAAAGACTGAGACAAGTGACACGTGACGAGTGACGGGAGTAATATCACTTGTCACCCGTCACCCATCACGCGTCACTTATTTTTGGTTATAACTTCGCTGTGCTGTAAATGTCCCTTTTAATTTAGTATATTAAGGACTCCTATGAATTGGGTTGCGATAGACTTTGAAACAGCAAATGAAAAGTATTCGAGCGCCTGTGCACTGGGAATTGCAATAGTTGAACATGGTAGGATTATAAAAAGGGCTTCCTGGTTAATAAGACCCCGTGAGCTTTACTTCAATTATTATAACACCTATATCCACGGTATCACTAAGGAAGACGTAAAGGACAAGCCTCAGTTTAATGAACTTTGGGGCGAATTTAAGCCATTTCTCGATGGAAAAATTGTTATTGCACACAATGCAAGTTTTGATATAGGCGTTTTACGCCGTCTCCTTGACGAATATGGAATCCCTTACCCGGAACTTCATTATTTCTGTACTCGTGTTCTTGCTAAAAAGGTTTGGCCAACTTTAAATAGTTACAGGCTCAATATGATTTCTGCACATTTTGGCATCAGCCTTAAACACCACGATGCGGAAGAAGACGCTGTGGCATGCGCAGAAATTTCGTTGCGATGCTGTGATGAAATGGGTGTAAGCAAATTGGAAGACCTTGCAATGAAGTTTGGAATTACGAAGGGATGTCTGTATACGGATAATCAAAAACCAGCCAATGCAAAACAAAGAAAAGTGGATATAAAAATCCCCCTTAATAAAGGGGATTAACTGAAAACTTCTGTACATCAATAATATGCTGAGTAATTTTTCTCTCTTAAAACTTGTTGCAATTCCTTCTTTATGTATCGCCTTGTTTTGTACCGTACTTTTAGCTCAAACAAACAATGCCGGCAATACCATAACGGGTTTAACGGAGTCAAGCGGTTTTACCTATAACAATTTTGTCTCTGGCAATTTTAAGGCCCAATATGAAGGCCGCTGGGCAGAAGACGAAGACGACCATGACATGTATGAATACCTGCGTTTTAAGACAAAAGATTTTTTTAACAATAAGGTGACTATAGCCGGTTCCGGAAGGTTATCGGAAGACCTTGACGGGCATGAGTCGAAAGACGGGGCATTTCGGGATATCCTCGATACGTACGACCGCAGTTACAACGGGCGCCTTTACTATTTATATGCGGACATCAAGAATCCGGTTATTGAACAATCCAATCTCCGTTTGGGGCGGCAGTATCAATACTCTGTCGAAACCATTCTCTTCGATGGCGCAAAGTATGAACAACAGCTTGGCCCCGTTGCAACTTACGCCTTTGGAGGCATGAGGACGTCTCAATACAGCAGCACCTATTTCGATACGGTGGCAGGAAGCGGGGTGTCTGTCCGTCCATTCATGGATACCGTAACAAACCTGGACTACGTCCGTATTATTGACGATAATTACATTGATGACGAGGTGGGTTTCAACTTGTGGCAAAGAATCTATGAAGACCTGAATTTTTATGGAAGATATACCGTCTTGAAC
>DBJWYX010000057.1:1937-3000 GCA_052360825.1 Candidatus Wunengus sp. YC64 | reverse complement strand
TTTCGCCATTTTATCAAATCCTCGGCACCTTCGAGCCCTTCGACCTCATCAGCCTGACGGGTTACAAGGGTTTGGGGGAGAGGTTCGGAATATCCAGCGGCGTGGACCACAGAAGCGTAATTGATACGAACGATGAAAACACCTTTAACCGTGATTACAACAGGACCTTTTTTTCATTCATGGTAAACAACGTCCTTTTGCAGGAATCGAAGGTCACCTTTACGGCAGAATATTGGAACACAAAGGGTGTCGACCACAGCGCTGACCTCGGCGTTGACTTTGACAAAAAGATTGGCAAGTTTGACATTGGCGCTGGTACTGGCTACTCACTCTATAAATACAATTTTGATGGGAGTAGCGGACTGGAATCGCTTCTGGATAGCGAATATACAAGAGATATTGAACAAAAGATTAATGTCCGCACTTATTATATGAGGGTAAAATATTTATTAACAAAACAATCCGATGTCACCCTGCGGTGGTCATCTGAGGTAAGCGATACAGACCCGGAGACATATCATCAGATGCTGCTTTCTTACAGTACAAATTTCTAATATGAAGAACAAAAATTTATATTATACGATCCCCTTTATGATGCTTACCTTCCTCATGCTGTTGGGAGGCTGCAAAGAGTCTGAAATTCATTACAGCCATGCCAGACACATGGAAAGGGGTTTAAAGGACTGCAATACCTGTCACAATTACAAAGAAGACCTTGAACCCAAATGGCCCAAGATGGCGAAATGTCTTTCCTGCCATATGAAGGATTTTGATACCAGCAACCCTAAATCTTGTTTGCTTTGCCACACAAGACCGGGCATGAAGATAAAGGTGAAACACAATATCCCGAAAAAATATCGGGACCTGAAATTTACCCACAAGGCGCATCTTGAAAATAAGGTAGAATGCGTTCAATGTCACAAGGGTATTGAAAAGAGCGATGCAATTACCTTAGACCTGATTCCCGATATGTTCGGCACCTGCATTCCATGCCACAAAGAAAGAGGCGAAGAAGGAATTGCATGCAACGTCTGCCACAAGCACATTAAAAAGAATCGCATGC
>DBJWYX010000057.1:0-1914 GCA_052360825.1 Candidatus Wunengus sp. YC64 | reverse complement strand
GAATTCTATTACAATCAGGACTACTGCAAGCGATGCCACAATGACCTGAACTGGTGCGTCAATTGTCATCAAGACCAAAAACCCAGGAATCACAATAATGCATGGCGAAGGAAAACCCACGGGTTTGCCGCATCGTGGGAACGGAAGAAATGCAGTGTCTGCCATCAGGAAGATTTCTGTGAACGGTGCCATACCAATACAACGCCTTTAAGCCATACGGCATCGTGGGGCGGCGCGAATACGAGGAATCGCCATTGTCTCAATTGCCATTTCCCCATATCAATGGTTACGTGTACGGTATGTCATCAGAGTCCGGCGCATCCTTCAGCTATTGATTCACCGCATCCGCCGTTTGTGGGAAACTGTACGCAGTCAGGATGTCATCCGATAGGCAGGGCTGGCGAGCCGCCGCATCCTAAACCCATTGGTATTAATTGTACGGCTTGTCACAATAAATAGTGTTCCGTTCGGGAACACGTAGGGGCAGGTTTGAAACCTGCCCCTACAAGATGACTTTGTGTTTATTTTGAAAATTTCTAGCATGAAATTCCCGTTAGGTTTAAACTTTTTGGCTATTTTCTTGTGTGGTTGTATCGGCATATTTATTGGTCTAAGCAGCTACACATTTTATTATGCACAGGGTGCATCCTATCTCTCCAATGACCCTAAGGCTTGTGCAAACTGTCATATCATGCGCGAACAGTATGACGGCTGGCAAAAGGCGAGTCATCATGCCGTTGCAACGTGCAATGACTGCCATATTCCGCACGAATTCATTCCAAAATATTTAACAAAATTAAAAAATGGTTTCTGGCACTCAAAGGGTTTTACCCTGCAGGATTTTGATGAGCCCATTCGGGTTCTACCTAAAAATCGTGTCGTTCTGCAGAAAAATTGTCTTCACTGTCATGGGGAGTTAGTGAGTGAAATCGCCACACATCCGGGCAATGATAAGAAAATGTTAGATTGTATCCATTGCCACAGCAGTGTCGGACACGGTCCGTCACTTTAATTCTGTGCTTATAAGCAATGTAGGGGGATGGTACTCCATACCCCAGAAAAAACATAAATTTTTGTGACCAGGTGTCTGGCATAAGAAAGCTACCGGAGGACTAATTTAACATTTAGGCATTTCAAAATTTCTGGTTATGTGAGTTTTGTGAGGCGTATCAAGCTGTTAACACACCCCCAGCCCCTCTTGATAGAGGGGAGATTGTGGTGTTTTCCCCTCTAAAAAGAGGGGAGAAAGGGGTGTGTAATGAATTCATTTACATAAGAGAATGTCTGTTACTGAAGGCAGCCTAATTTAAGGAGGAAAAAAGATTATGAGTAGTTTTTTGCCCATTCATTTTCGTGGAAATACAAAGATTATCTATCTGCTAACAATTGTCGTTGTTGCAGCCGCAACAGTAGGCGTTGTGCTGTTGCTGGAAAACGTCTCGCAGCGAAAAGAAGAGGCACGACAGCAGGTGTTTCGAGTCGTAGAAATAACGGAAGACACAATCGACCCCGTTATCTGGGGCAAGAATTTCCCGCGTCAATATGATGGGTATCGACGGACAGTTGATACGGAACGAACCAGGCATGGCGGGAGTGAGGCATTTGAGAAGCTTGATGAAGACCCGCGCTGGCGCGAGATTTTTAAAGGGTATGCCTTTGGTGTGGATTACCGCGAAGACCGGGGTCATGCCTATATGCTGTCTGACCAGGATATAACGGAGCGAATCAAAATAGTTAAACAGCCGGGGGCGTGTCTGCACTGTCACTCATCTGTTCTGCCTGCCTACCGTGAGGCTGGTATAAAAGCCGGTGTACCCGCGGATGAGGCTCACAGGCAAGAACAAATTATGAAAGGTTTTGAGATTGTCTGCGCCATGCCGTATGGCGAGGCCCGCAAGATGGTCTCGCATCCGG
>DBJWYX010000056.1:0-11241 GCA_052360825.1 Candidatus Wunengus sp. YC64 | reverse complement strand
AGATTACGTTATTGCATTGCTATTTGAAATTTTGAAGGTTCTACACCAAGATAAAGTAATGAACGCTTAATAATTTCTCCTACAACGGGAGCAGCAACAGTGCCGCCATAGTAAGCGCCATTTCGCGGCTCATTAATCATAACTAACACGCAAATACGCGGATGCTCTGCAGGTGCGTAAGCGATAAAAGAGCCAACATATTTTTCATGAGAATACCTGCCGCCCTCACCATCGGCTTTTTGTGATGTGCCCGTCTTTCCAGCAACATCGTATTCCAGCAGGTTTGCATTTTTCCCTGTGCCTTCTGTAACAACTTTCATCAATATAGGGTTCATTATATTACGCGCAATGTTTGAATTAATTACCCGTCTCACGGGTTGCAGACTTTGAAATTCTTCTTTTGTTTTGCCTTCGTTATTTATCGTTGATTTTATTATTGTTGGTTCGAGCAAGAGTCCCCCATTTGGTATGCTACAAAAAGCTGTAATAAACTGAAGCGGAGTAACGGCTATCTCGTGTCCTATTGAAATAGAGAGGAGAGAGTATTTTTTTGACCACTGTTTTAAAGGACGAAAGATACCTCCAATTTCTCCCGGCAACTCAATCCCCGTTTTTTCCCCAAAATTGAATTGCTCAAGATATCGATACATTTTTTCATTTCCCATAAGCATACCTAGCTTTGCCATTCCTATATTACTGGAATAAACAACAATTTCAGAAACAGTAAGATTGCCATGCCCTCCATGAGTATCATGCAGCATCCTGCCTTCTATCTCACAAGCTCCATTATTACAAAAGAGAACATCGTCGGGTTTCACCAGCCCCTCGTCGAATATACCTGAAATTACAATGGGCTTCATTACCGATCCGGGCTCATAACAATCAGTGATAGCCAGATTCCTTCTACTGCCAGGAAGATACTTCTTAAAATGATTAGGATCATACGTAGGATAATTGCACATAGCCAGCACTTCACCCGTCATCGGGTCCATTACAATGGCTGTTGCTGAGGTTGGTGTCCATTTTTTATAGGCAATTTCCAATTCTTCTTCAGTAAAACGCTGGATATTAGCGTCAATCGTCAACAGCACATTATCTCCATGCTTCGGCATTTGTTCCTCTGCATCAGGTGTGATAATTTGACGTTGAAGCGCATCCCTGTTAATCAATTTGTAGCCCGGCACGCCGGATAATACGCTGTCAAATGCCAGCTCGGCGCCTTCCAGTCCCTTCTCGTCAACATCGGTAAACCCAAGGATATGACTGGCTAACTGTTGATTAGGATAGAATCGGTGATACTCGTATTTAATATAAACACCTTTGAGAGACAATTTCGCGACTGCGTTAAGTTCTTCATCACTAACCTTCCGTTTAATCCAAACAAATCGCTTGTCTCGATTAAGTTGTTTTAGTAATTTTGATGAATTAAGTTTTAAGAGTCTGCTTAACTGATATACAACAGTGGAGATGTCTTCAATTTCCGCAGGATCTACATAAACAGACCCTACCTGTAAAGATTCGGCAAGTTTAATTCCATTTCGATCCAGGATTGAACCTCTTCTGGCGGGTAATTCGATCTTTTTGCATTGTTGCGCTTTTGCTAGTTTAACGTATTTCTCATGATCAACAAGCTGAATACGCCCGAGACGAACTGCGAGCGCAATAAACGCCATGATGAGAAAAACGCCAATAATGTTTGCCCAAAATTTATGTTTCTTTAAAGGTAGCATGTTGGCAATTCCGTAAAATTACGCTAAACTAAAACATTAAATATGAACAAATTTACGAACGCTTTCGAGATAAAACATCATTACCCCGAAAGCGTTCGGGAGGAGGGCACAACAGAAACTACTCTTATATTATTAATATAAGTTTTAATTGTGTAATGAACAGCAATTTAAAATTTGGTCTTTTTGAGTATATAAGTCTTTATTCAAGCTCGTTTTCTGTGATTTAGCCACATTCTCTTGGAACTTTGCCTGTCCCAGCATAATAATTCCTGACGTTGCGTCTTGTGGAACAAGGGGCATTTTTAGTGATTGTATTTTATAGACAATAATTTGTGGTGATTTAAGCCGATTAACATGGTAGTTCAATTTTCTGTTTTTTTCAGATAATTCAGTACAATTTTTCTGGAGCCTGGCTACCTGATATCCTGATTCTATAATCTTATTTCTCTCCCACACCAGAAACATTGCCATAACGATAGCAATAGTAAACACTAACAATATTCTTGATACACCCATATCAAATCCTTTCCGCTACCCTGAGTTTTGCGCTGCGACTTCTTACATTTTCCTCTATTTCAGCCTCACGAGGAGTTACAGGCTTTTTTGTAAGCACTTTGAATATGTTTTGTTTTGCCTTTTCAATAAATTTATTTTTTACAATTCTGTCCTCCAGTGAATGAAAACTGATAATCACAATGCGTGCGCCTAGCGCCATATAGTTATAGATTTTATCTAAGAAGATTTCTAAATTATCCAGTTCTTTATTCACAGCAATCCTCAGCGCCTGGAATACTCTTGTTGCGGGATGTATCTTACTCTTGCCTCTTGGCACGACTCGTTCGACGATAGCAGCTAACTGTCTTGTAGAGGTAATACCTACCCCCTTTTCTTCTTTTAGTACGGCCCTCGCAATTCTTCTTGACCATCGCTCTTCTCCGTATTTCCACAATAAATCTGCTAACTCCGTCTCGGAAAGCCGCCGAATTAAATTTTGTGCAGTAATGCCGCAAGAACGATCCATCCTCATGTCCAGTGGCGCTTCTTTTGCAAAGCTGAAACCACGATCTGCCTGATCAAACTGCAGAGAGGACACTCCCAAATCAAGCAAAACCCCGTTAACCTTATCGATATCGGCTTGACGCAATACTTCGTCGATATCAGAATAATCTGCATGATAAAGCTTGAATTTACCCGTTACTTTTGATAGAGATTGTTTAGCAGTCTGTAATATTTCCATATCCTTATCGATACCAATCAAAAATCCATCGGGTTTGATTTTGTCCAGTATCCTGATCGCATGTCCACCGCCCCCTACTGTACAATCCAAAATTGTTTGTCCTGACTGCAGATTCAAGTAATCGAGCGCCTCATCAACCATTACGGGTTTGTGCAGAGGCGTATCCGTTATGTCATCCATTTTTATCATTCCAGGTACCATGGTATAGATTCTTTTTGTCGAATTTCAGGGGAAAAATTACCCGATTGAAAATAAATCCTCCGCTATCTCTTCAAATCCCTTGTCATGTTCTGCCTCGTAATCCTGCCAATTCTTCTCATCCCAGATTTCAATACGGCTGCTGACTCCGACAATTACAACATTCTTTTGAATCTTGGCGAGTTCTTTCAAATATTGCGGAATCAAAATGCGCCCTTGTTGATCACTATCTGGAATTTTTTGCGCCTTAGAAAAAAAAAGGCGCTGGAATTGACGCGCCTTTTTGTTTGTAAAAGAGATTTGTTCTATTTTCGATACGACTTTCTGCCACTCACTGGGGGTATACATGAATAGACACTCGTCGAGTCCTCGAGTTACGAAGAATCCTTTTCCTTCCGTCTTCACATCAATACTATCTCGAAGAGGAACCGGTATGGCCAGTCTGTTTTTGTCATCAATCGTGTGATGGTACTCACCGGTGAACATTGTCATTTCTCCCCACTTGTCCACACTTTTTACCACTTACGGCTATGACAATATACTTTTTTATTAAATTGTCAAGAAATATTTTTATTGTTATTAAAGCACAAATTATTTGGTTTCGTTTGCTATTATAATCGTTGTACTGTTTATTTTTGTTAATACAATATATTGTGTTTTTCTCGTTATAATATTTTTTGAAAAATATTTAAATATTATTTTTAAATTCACAAATTGTATAAATCTGATATTATTTTTTCAGATGTATCCTATTTCTAAATAGATAAATACTGCACAACCAGAACAAATCTTGTGGAAATTTATACCAAACTATCCGATTACGACTATACTCTTCCAAAGGAGTTCATTGCCCAACAACCACTTGAAAATCGCGATGACTCCAGGTTATTGATTCTCTATCGGAATACGGGTAAGATAGAGCACCGGAAATTTCGTGAAATTACAGATTATTTTTCACCAGGGGATTTTTTGGTCTTGAATGATACAAAGGTACTTCCCGCCAGTATAGCGGGGAACAGGATTAGTGGCGCTTCAATTGAATTATTATTCATTGAGGAGATAGGAGAAAATCGCTGGAAGGTATTAATAAAGTCAAATGCAAAATTGAAAGCAGGCGAGGAAATCTATATCGGCAACAAGAGTATCTCTGCAAGGCTGCTCGACAGGACGGAAGGTGCATGGCTTATTGAATTTAATAAAAAAAATACTGCCGTAAAAGAACTCCTTCATCGAATTGGGGGAATGCCTCTTCCTCCTTATATAAAACGCGCCAAAAATCAAGACACATTGTTTTCTTTGGACAGAGAAAGATATCAGACCGTATTTGCTCAAAAAGAAGGAGCAATCGCTGCCCCTACGGCAGGCTTGCACTTCACCAAAGATACACTTGAGAAGGCACAGAAACGTGGGGTAGAAACCGGGTTTGTTACATTACATGTTGGTTTAGGTACGTTTTCACCCATCAAAACAGAAGACATCCGCGACCATCTTATGCACAAAGAATATTATGAATGTTCTCAAGAGATTATCCAAAAAATAAAGACGACAAAAGAGCAGAATCGACGTGTAATCGCAACGGGGAGCACTTCCTGCCGTGTTCTCGAGACGATTGCCAGAAACGGCAACTCATCGCAACTCTGTGGTTGGACAAACTTATTTATATATCCTCCTTACAATTTTCAGTATGTTGATGTCTTGCTTACAAATTTTCATCTTCCCAAAACTACTTTATTAGTGCTGGTTTCCGCCTTTGCTGGAAAAGAGAACATCCTGAATGCTTATGAAATAGCCAAAAATGAAGGCTATCGATTTTTCAGTTACGGCGATTGCATGATGATTATTTAGAAAACAATTATCTTGATGAGCGAAAAATCTATGGGGGAAAACACCATTTCTTTAACACCGAATGCGAGATTAGTACTTGGGAAAAGGTATTTAAAAAAAGACGCTGCAGGCAATCCTGTTGAAACGCCTGAAGATATGTTCCGGCGAATAGCCAAAAACGTTGCATCGGCAGATTTAATTTACGATAAGAAGGCTGATATTGTATCCCTTGAAGAACAATTTTACGGTCTTTTCATTAACCTTCTTTTCATGCCAAACTCTCCCGCCCTCATGAATGCGGGAAGAGACCTTCAACAATTATGTGGGTGTTTTGTGCTTCCTGTAGAAGATTCTATAGAGAATATTTTCGAAACGGTAAAACAAGCCGCGATAATCCACAAAAGCGGCGGAGGCACGGGTTTCTCCTTCTCTCGGATAAGGCCCAAAAATGACTGCGTAAGCACATCCGGTGGTTTTGCCAGCGGTCCTCTATCTTTTATAAAGGTCTTTAATGAGGCCACAGAGGCCATCAACCAGGGAGGATTCAGACGGGGTGCAAACATGGCCGTGTTGCGTGTAGATCATCCCGACATCCTCGATTTTATCCATTCCAAACAATCAGAAGGTGTCTTGACAAATTTTAATATATCCATTGGGATTACCGATGCATTTATGCAAGCTGTTGAGAAAAATCAGCACTTTCCACTGATCAATCCCCGAACAAGAGCGGTTGTAAAAACCGTTAATGCAAAACAGCTTTTTGATCAAATTATACATTCCGCCTGGGAGAATGGTGAGCCAGGCGTCTTATTCCTGGACACCATTAACGCCGCCAATCCCACCCCGCCTCTTGGAGAAATAGAAGGAACTAATCCATGTGGAGAACAACCACTGTTACCCTTCGAAGCGTGTGTTCTCGGGTCTATCAATCTCTCCAGAATGGTTAAGCTAACTCATGGAAAATATGAAATTGACTGGAACCGCCTTGAAACAGTAATACAACGTGCCGTACACTTCCTGGACAATGTTATCGATATAAACAAATATCCGTTACCCCAGATCGAGCAGCTGACAAAGGGAAACCGGAAAATAGGCTTAGGCGCCATGGGACTTGCCGATTTATTACTAAAATTTGGTATTTCATACAATTCCGAAGAAGCAATTCATTTCACTGACAAACTCATGTGTTTCTTGTCTCAAAAGGCAAATGAAGCATCAGTCAAACTTGCCGCCAAACGCGGCGCCTTCCCGAATTATCAGAAAAGCATTTATGCTCAAAAGAACGAACCGGGATATAGAAATGCAACACGGACGACTATCGCGCCAACAGGCACTATCAGTATCATCGCAGATTGTTCCAGCGGCATTGAACCCTTATTTGCGATTGCGTACAAACGCCATGTTTTGGTAGAGGAGGGGCTACCCGAAATAAACTCTTACTTTTTGGAAATTGCAAAAAAACGGGGTTTTTATTCAGAAAGACTTATTGAAAAAGTCTCAAAGGAAGGAACGATACAAAACCTTGATGATATCCCGGAAGACGTTAAAAAGGTATTTATTACCGCCAGGGACGTCTCACCGGAACAGCACGTAAAGATACAGGCAACCTGCCAGAAATATATTGATAATGGTGTTTCGAAGACCATCAATTTCCCGAAAAATGCTACAGCCGGTGACGTCGAAAAGGTCTTTTTATTAGCTTATAAAAGTGGTTGTAAGGGCATTACTGTATATAGAGACAAAAGCCGCGTATCACAAGTTCTTTCAGTAGAATGCACCTGTGCTAAACAGTTTATAAACAACAATTTCTCCGAACCACAGCCTTAATGCAGCACTGCAAGTAGTTCTTGTGATTCTATCGGTTCAACAATAAAATTGTCCGTGCCGCTTACCAAAAAACCACAGCGTTCCTGAAGGTTTTTAGAAATTACAATAGTTTCGATATTGTGAAAATCCTTTTTTATATTCATGAGAAGTTGACTTCCCTCCCGTCCCGTAATTTCTGCATCCACAGTAATAAAGTCAATTTTATGTCTCTTTAAAACAGTAAGTGCGCGTGCCGTATCATCCACAAAATATAATTTTAATCCTTTTTCTTTTGATGCGCTGCATAAGAGATTTCTAAGGACCTCTTTTCTACTCAGCACTAATATATTGAGGCCGTCCAACCGACTCTTTTTGAAGTCGATACCAAACATGCTTTTGTACAACAACTTCTTTTGTACTGATTCTAAAATAATATTAAACTCTTCATCATTAAAGTTTTTTGTAAGATAATTATTTACTCCCAATGATAAAATGTTTTTCCAATCGTCAATAGTATCTATCTCGACTATCAATCCCAAGTATGGAAATTCCATTTTAATGTCTTTTAATAACTCAAATTCATTAATTCTGGCGGTATCTATCTCTGAAACAACGATGTCGAATTTGTTCTTCCGTAATAATGCAATTGCTTGTTGTTTTTGATTAACTTTGTAAACAACGTACCCCTGTTTTAATAAAATTTCTTCCAAATGTTTAGAGTGTGCCTCCTTAATCGATACGACCAAAATCTTTGTTTCTCCCTTTAGGGCAAGCCGTTTGTTTACCTGTGCCTGATTTTCCTCTTCTTTGGCTAATTCTATTACCCTCTCACTTTCAATTGATTGAGCGCCAACATCATACTTGATACCCGCAGGTGTTGGAAACTCAATTATTCTTCTTGTTTCAACATAAACTTTCTTCTGAGGGTTTTTATAAATAGATCCAGCCACCATCTTGGATGGCAATTGAAATGTCACTACCAATACGTCGGAAGGCATGAATGATTGACTGGTTATAAACCGTAAACCTCGTTTAGAGATATCCTTTATGATTATTGGCGACTCCTTCGGCGCTTCGGATTCTTGTTTTTTTACAATGGAACAAACTCCTTCAATTTCCATATCAAATCTTTTATCCCTGCGCCGTTCCTCAATTTTAATAGGGTCCTCTGGTGGAAATACTACAATCGGCTCTTCCGTCGTTGTATGCAGTGTTTCCAGGGTTTGAATCAAGTCCGTTACGAAACATTGCGCCTTTTTAAGTTCATCAAGCGGCAATTTTAAAAGAGGTTCTTTCCAAGATTCGACTTGCATGATGATTCCCGTAATAAAACTATGTTTATATAATTGTTTGTTTAGAAATTTTTACTTCGTCCGTTCAAGGTTGTATCAACGTGTTAGTTTTTCCTTCAAATACATCTGAACCTTTTTCCCGTCCGCTAAGCCGCCGTATTTGCCCATAATGAGTTTCATCGCCGCACCCATTTCCCTGGCAGTGAATTTATTTGTTTCGATGACCTCATGAACAATTCTTTTTATTTCATCATCTGACAATTGCCTGGGCAGATATTCCTCAACAATTGCAATCTCGCCATTCAGCTCTTTTACTTTATCCGGCAAATTGAGCCTCTCATATTCTTCACGTGTCTTGTTCAGTTTCTTGTAATATCCACGAACGACCTCAACGTAATCGATCTGATCCTTGGGTTTCCCGGAGGTATCCGCTATCTTAATGTCGGCAAGTATCATGCGCAACACGGACATCCTTAATTTATTCTGCGCCTTCATGGCAACCTTTAGATCTTCCGTTATCCGTTCTTTCATGTCCATAGCTTACTCCTCTTTAAATGAATATCCCCCTACTTTGTGACCACAGTTAGGACAATACAAAGGTGTATTCTGGTAATACTTCCCACAATATTTACAAGGGGTTAAGATTTCTATCGGCTTAGCCTTCTTTGCCCTTACGAACAAATAAAGGGGCAAGAATACAATCATCAGTAAAAACACGCCCAGCATCCAGCCAACGGCTGGAAGGGTTTTGTATCCTTTATTCTTTGCGTCTATATATACCCAAACAGCCACTGCGGCTGCAATAAGTAATCCAATAAATCTCATAAATGTATCCTCTCAAATTTTAGTAGAAAATATAACACATACGATGCATTCAGTCAATCAATTATCCTAACACAAGCAAATTTGAAAGGTTTCAATCCACGCCCCCGCGTGAGGGGCGACTAGGGTTGAAGGTGATACTGGATGTAATCATGTTGTTTCAATCCACGCCCCCGCGTGAGGGGCGACGAATACAAAATTCTAAATAAAATCCTAGACGATGAGTTTCAATCCACGCCCCCGCGTGAGGGGCGACAAGTATACCACGATTGCGATCACTTGTGGTAAAGTGTTTCAATCCACGCCCCCGCGTGAGGGGCGACATCGTTCACATGCCGCTTGAAAAATCGTTCACTGGTTTCAATCCACGCCCCCGCGTGAGGGGCGACACAGATATACATTAACCGGAACTGTTTGGACAGTTTCAATCCACGCCCCCGCGTGAGGGGCGACTTTCAAATGCTGAAATAATTCGGCTGGGATTATCTGTTTCAATCCACGCCCCCGCGTGAGGGGCGACTACTAATTCTTTTGCTTTTTCCAGCAGAGTTATTGGTTTCAATCCACGCCCCCGCGTGAGGGGCGACATAAATCATACTACTTTTACCACGAATATAAATGTTTCAATCCACGCCCCCGCGTGAGGGGCGACTGCACTTGATATGTCCTTGCAAAATATCTTATTTGTTTCAATCCACGCCCCCGCGTGAGGGGCGACGAGGAGTTGAATATCTGCTCGTGCACCTTGACAGTTTCAATCCACGCCCCCGCGTGAGGGGCGACACCATCCGAAATGCACACTTGAGCATTATCATGAGTTTCAATCCACGCCCCCGCGTGAGGGGCGACAAGTCTTTATCTGTCCATGTGCCTGTTATACTAGTTTCAATCCACGCCCCCGCGTGAGGGGCGACGATCGCGTAGGCGTTGCGTCCGTAAAGGTAACGCGTTTCAATCCACGCCCCCGCGTGAGGGGCGACGGTTTCGCAAGGTTGATTGCGCCGGTCGCGTTCTCGTTTCAATCCACGCCCCCGCGTGAGGGGCGACGTGCCAGCTTGGGTCTTACTGGTCAAGTCCTTGACGCGTTTCAATCCACGCCCCCGCGTGAGGGGCGACACCAACCAGCTGCTTTTCGAGGACCTGGGATTCGTTTCAATCCACGCCCCCGCGTGAGGGGCGACTGCCATAACTATAATTCATTAAAAACAAATCACTTACTTACCACTTTTTGCGACCCTATCACTAAGCAATTCAAAAAATATTCAATTGTCAAAGAGCTATTTTACAACTCCCCAGCTTAAATCAACTTTCATCTCTTGCGAATCCTCCATGAAAATCATGTGAACTTCAGGTTCGCAGATGCTTATTAATACCCCTCACCCTCCCCTCTCCCGCAAAGGGAGAGGGAATCTCTGGTTAGACAATCAAAGGCCCATCCTGTTCAATAGAGGGCTTTGCGCCAATATGCTCCACACGATGTTTATAGTTAGAGCCAAGATAATAAAATCTCAGGCTGTCTTTCTCAGGATTAATTTCTGAAACCAACCTCTCTTTCAGCATTGTCCACTGTGCAGGGTCAACAATGCATTCAAACACCGAATACTGCACCCTCTGTCCGTAATCCTTACATGCACGGGCAACCCTTCGCAAGCGACGCTGCCCGGTATCATCTGCAGCAACATCATAACTTATCAGCACAAGCATATTTTACTCCTAACTCAGGCACAAAGATACAAAGGCTCAGCGGCACAAAGTTTAATCAAATATACAAATCCATAAGTTCCTCATCTTCCCTTTGTTCCTCTGTACCTTTTCTACTTTGTACCTGAGTAATTTCCTACTTTTTTGATTAAACTACTGAGCATTCTTTCTATCTCCCTACTCTGTTCATAAATCTTTTCAAAATGTTCTTTTGATAAATACCCTAAATTTAAACAAATCTCCAATTGGGTTTGCAATTCATATAAAGAGCCAATTGCTATCTGTAAAAAACGAATATAATCATTTGTAGAATATCTGCCATATCCTTCTGCAATATTGCTTGGTATTGATACCGCACTTCTTCTTATTTGCGATACCAATCCATAGAATTCTTCTTTCGGGAGCAATCTTGTTATCGAATAAACTTTAGTTACCAACGCCATTGATTTTTGCCATACAACTAGATCCCTATAGTTTCTCATTGTCATTGTCCCTTCCTAACTTTGTGCTTCTGTGCCTCTATGCCTTTGTGCCTTTGTCTCTATTAATTATCACTTCCAAATAAATGGCGGATAATTATCCATGTCCCCACGCAGATAACGCGCCATCAGCAATGCCTGCACATAAAAAG
>DBJWYX010000055.1:0-11285 GCA_052360825.1 Candidatus Wunengus sp. YC64 | reverse complement strand
CAGCTCAAGCGTCGATATGACCTTATTCCCAACCTTGTGGAAACCGTGAAGGGTTATGCCTCTCACGAAAAAGAGATATTTGAAAAACTCGCTGAGGCAAGAAAGGGGTATTTTAGTGCCGGTACGGTGGAAGACAAAGCCAGGGCTGCCACACAGATTGAGGGTTTTTTGTCTCGTTTGTTAATGTTCCGCGAGACGTATCCCGAATTAAAGGCAAACGAATCCTTTCTTAAATTACAGGATACGCTGGAAGGCACTGAGAACCGCATTTCTGTTGAGCGTAAGCGATATAATGACAGCGTCAGGGACCTGAATGCTTACATCAAAAGCTTCTACGGCAGATTCTTTGCCGCACGTGCAGGTGTGACTGAGGCGAAATATTTTGAGGTTGCCGAGGCAGAAAAAGAAACGCCAAAAGTCAAATTTTAATAATAAAATAAAAACCGCAGATTTTACAACACAATATCCGCAGATTATTCCTAACGCGGCATAGCCGCAGCCAAAACGAATAAAGGTGACGTGTGACACGTGACGGGTGACATTTTTCTCGTCACACGACACCCGACGCTCGTCACTAAAAAAATGAGTAAATGTCAGGACAAAAAATATCCGTGTGATGACTGTTTTAGCTGCCAGTTTTGCAGCGACGAACGCTGTGCGGTATGTTTGTGCAGCAAGAATAAGCCCAGGCAGTTAAGCGTGGAAGAGCAGATTGCCTTATATAATGCCTTAAATAAGGATATTGATGTTTGATGGGTGACCTCATTCACTTCACCATTACTCGCTCAATTTCATCTACGATGCTTTTTGTGTCAAATGGCTTTCCGATGTATCCGACAGCGCCGAGCTTTCTGGCTTCTTCTTTTTTTTCTTCCCAACCAGACGAGGTAATCATTATTACCTTTGCGCCAGGGTCTTCTTTCTTGATAGCTTCTAATATCTGAATCCCATCCGCGTCTGCCAGCCAGACGTCCATCGTTACCAGATCAGGTTTGAGTTCTTTGTAAAGTTTTATAGCTTCCTGACCGTCTCCCGTCATACCCACAGCCTTATGCCCTGCTTTTTCAACAATGTGTTGCAATGAGCGCCTTATGATAGCGGCATCATCTACAATCAGTATCCTTGCCATGTATTGCCTCTCCTTTACAGTAAATTTTACCTGAAAAATCCCCGAACACGAACAAGTCGGAAAAGAAAGTCTGTTTGTTTTCTCACACCTCTTTGCTATACGCTGTCAGCAGTAATTTAAGCTGTCCAATCTCTCTTTCCAGCAATGCATATGATTCCATTGCATTGGTAAGATTATTTGCGCGACCCATCATTTCAAGGTTAAATGCTGCATCATGCGCAGGCTTAGCGCAGAATGTGCCGACAGACCCTTTTATACTGTGACTGGATTTTTCCAATGCCTTGCTGTTGCCTTGGGTAATAGCATCTTTTATATCAGACATCTGTTTTGTGCAGTCTTTAAGAAACATATCAGCCAGTTCCCTGAATAATTCCTTATCGCCGTCTAACCGTGTCATGGCAGTAGTCATGTCAAATACCTTTCTTAAATCCTCAGCGCCCTTACTCTCCCCAGACACGAGAGAAGGAGTGTGTTTTGCTTCATTTACGAATACAAAACGCCTTATCGCCCCGAAGAGTTCTCCCTGTTCGATCGGTTTTGATACATAACTATCCATTCCTGCTTCCAAGCACCGTTCCTTGTCGCCTATTATGGCCATGGCAGTCATAGCGATAACAGGCATGTGATCGCCTGTCTCCCTTTCTTTTGCCCGTATTTTTTTGACCAGTTCAAACCCATCCATTTCAGGCATCTGAACATCTGTTAAAACAAGATCGAACTTCCCCCTCTCAAGAGCTTCAAGTGCCTTTCTGCCGTTTCCGGCAACAGCCACTGTGTGCCCGCGCTTCTCAAGCATCCGTATAGCCAGCTTCTGGTTGATCTCATTATCTTCAGCCAGGAGTATGTGCAATGGCCTGTGTATCTCCAACGGTTGAGGTTGCACTGCTGTAGAAACATCCCCTTCGACTATCATTGTATCAGAACTATCTTTTTTGTTATTCGTTATATTTGCAATAGCATCCATCAAGCTTGCACGTTTGATGGGCTTGACTATGTAACCGGTTATCCCCAGGCCAAGACATCTTGCCGTATCGCCAGCCCTATTGTCGGATGTAAGCATCATGATCGCCATGCCGATATCGCCAATCTCGTTCTTTATCTGTTCCGCCACGCAAAACCCGTCCATTCCGGGCATCCGGCAATCAAGGAGCACGAGTTTAAAAGGGTCTTTGTCGTTTACAGCGTTTCTTATCTCTGAAAACCCTTTTGCGCCGTCTTCAGCCTCCGTGATTACTGCTCCCCATCCTGAAAGCATAGTCTTCAGGATCAGTCGGTTTGTCGCATTATCGTCAATTATAATGGTCTTCATCCCTTTTATATCAAGCTCAGGTGGTTTTGAATGTGCTTTATGTTTGTGGGGCGACTCCTGTATGCCAAGGGTTGTCGTAAACTTAAATACACTCCCTTTTCCCACCTCGCTTTCCACCCAGATACGCCCGCCCATCATTTCAACCAGGCGTTTCGAGATTGACAGCCCAAGCCCGGTGCCGCCATATTTTCTGGTAGTTGAGGAATCAGCTTGCGTGAACCTTTCAAAGATCTTATCCAGTTTATCGTGTGGAATGCCAATTCCGGTGTCGGAAACGGAAAACAGAAGTTCTGCATCTTTTATCTTCCCGCCTTCTTTTGTGGTCTTTGTATTTTCTACTTTAAGAGCGATCTCGCCATTTTCGGTAAACTTGAGGGCGTTGCCGATGAGGTTTACAATAATCTGCCGAAGTCTGACAGGATCGCCGACTATGTCGGCCTTGACGTCAGGCATTATATGGCAGACAAGTTCAAGGTCTTTCTTATGTGCGCGTATAGACATAACGTCGCACGTTCTTTCTATTAATTCGCTTAAATCAAACGCAACCGTTTCAAGTTGAAGCTGACCGGATTCGACTTTGGACAGATCCAGTATATCGTTGATGATATCCAGGAGATTATCGCCAGCCGACTTGAAGAGTTCCACATATTCCCGTTGTTCGTTGTTAAGCGGCGTGTCTAACAAGAGTTCCGCCATACCAGTAATGGCGTTCATTGGCGTCCTTATCTCATGGCTCATGCTGGCAAGGAACTCGCTCTTGGCGTTGTTGGCGTCATCGGCGGCTCTTTTTGCCCTTTGCAATTCCTCATTAAGGAGTTGTAATTTGCCCCGCTCTTCCTTCAATTCCTGATTTTTTTGTTCAATCTCCGTCTGGCTGGATGCAATCTGCGCATAAAGATTTTCCATTTGCTTTATAACGGTGCGGAATATTTCTTCCTGCGCCTCCTGTTCTCTGACCTTTAAAAGGAGTTCCTCGTATGTTAGCTGCTTATTTTCCATAAAGCGATATTTCCTTTCAATGCACGGTGCACACCAGGCACGGGTCATAAGACCGTATAATATGGTCTATTTCAACAGGATTGCCTTCGTCTTCAATTGTTGTGTTTATTAACGCCTGTTCAAGGGCGCCGGGTGTTTCATTTTCATCACGGGGGGAGGCGTTCCACCCTGTAGGGGTTATTACCTGGTAGTTGGTTATCCTTCCGCCGTCAACGCTGACCCAGTGTCCCAATATACCCCTGGCGGCTTCTGTTATTCCAATCCCTGAAGTCCTTTCCTTAAGCGTATTCTTGACAAAATAATTTTCGTTTGCGTCCAACTGCTCTATCCAGCCGCTCATCTTCCTCAAAAGCTTCACGGCCTCGTGCAGCCTGGCTAGAACCCTGGTGAATACGGTTGAGCCGTACATGGAAAAGAAATCTGCAATAAGCGGGTCTCCGCTGATCAATTGTCTGGCGATTGCCCCCACTTCAACAACTTCGCCGTTGTAGCGGGGCGCCTTTGCCCAGCTATATGCGTTGGGTTTGTCCCATTTAGGCAAGGATGTGTCAAACGCAGGATTCGAAGAAGACTTAGGCGCATCGAAGAACGAATAATGTATAGATTCAGTGATCTTTTCCATGGAAATGTTTGAAGCTTTCCCGTTAAGATATCCTGACGGTATATATGGCGTTCTGTCCGCTTCCGGATAACAACCGCCGCTTATAAACCTTCCAGGTCCTTTTCCCATTGTTATAAGCCCTGCTTCATCGGCAAAACGATAAAACAATCCCAAATCGGATGACGGATTCCCTTCGCCTGAAAATGCCGAATCAAAATCCGACACAGACCTTATCTTAAGGTAATCTTCAGCAGGCATGCCTAACAGAACCGATTCCACTACAGATGAAAATTGTTTTAAGATGCCGTGGATACGGAATATGTCTGAAGAACCGAGGGATTTGGTAATTCCACCAGGCTGAATTGCAAGGGTATGCGGCCATTTGCCTCCGATCAGTCCAAGTATTTCTAAAAACCTCTTTCGTTCCGTTATCACTATTTTTGCTGATTCGCCCTTTAATTGCGCCAGTCTCTTTTCTACAAACGGGTAATATTTTAGATGCGCATGTTTATGGTTTAAAAGGTCGGGGGCGAAATATACGTAAAACTGTGTAATATGACTCATGGCATTTTCAGTCGCATGGCTTATATTCTTTGCAAGCTGTCCGTTTTCTGAAGGAACGAATGCCTCTGAAATGGCCGCAAGCGCATTTGAAGACGCTATTGAATGTGATATGGAGCAAATGCCGCATATCCTGGGCGTATAAATAATGGCATCCTCCGGAAAATGTCCTTTTAGTATCTGCTCAAACCCGCGGAACATAGTTCCGGACGCCCTGGCATCCGCTACCCGGCCGTCTTCTATTTTCACCTTAATTTTTAAATCGCCTTCAACCCGGTTAAACGGAGATATGGAAATTATCTTGCTCATTATTGCCCCTCTCCTTTTCCACGGTATTTGTTATGTGCGGAAACAGCATTTGTCTTTAAGCGTTCAGGGGTTGCCATCTTTGCAAGCCCGGCCATGCCGATATACCACGCCTTTGGCACATCTTTCGGCAGGGTTTTTGGTATGCCTGCAATTGTAACGGTTTTGAAATAGTTAATATCCGGAAGCGGAAAATTCTGAGAGGTGCACGATGTGCAGGGAAACCCTGCCCTTGTGCATGAGCCAGTCCTGCCAAGCCACAGGCGGATATTGCAGTCGGATTCGCACTGAGTGCCCCGACAGCCCTGATGCTCGAACAGGCATCCCATTTGCCCGAATTCTTCGGCGGACGCCTTAAACTCATAGAACTCGTTTCTTGGGCACGCATGGTGGGCAAGATTATTAAAAAAATGGGCAGGGCGGTTTGCATAGTCAAGTTGCTCAGGAAGCAGTTTTCCCTGTGTTATCAGATAAAGCGATTCCAGAATCCAGTCCGGATGAGAAGGACACCCTGGTATGTTTATAACCGGAAAACCTGATTTTGAACGATAGCTTTCTCCGAGCATGCCGCCAGTTTTATCCTGCATAAATTGTAAGCCGCTTGCCCCTGCCGGATTTGGGCTTGCTGCAGAGATGCCACCTGAAGCGGCACAGGTGCCTACCGCTATCGTGTATTCAGCAACGGCGGCAAGTTCCCTGACCCATTCTAAAAAAGGCCTGTCAAGAAACTCATAGATACGCCCGCTGCCGTCAGGCCCTGTCGGAACGGCGCCTTCTACTATAAATAAATCCAGGCTGCGTTTCCCGCTTGCAAAATCGGCACAGATTTGTTTGACGTCATCGCCTTTTTCAAGCGAAAGAGACGGGTGCCATACAACGTTTATATCAAGCATTTCAAGGGCTGTCAGTAAATCAGGCTCTTCGGCATTCAGCAAAGAAATTGTATCACCTCCGCACCCAAGCCCGTGGAGACAAAGAAGGTTTTTCATTGTAAGTCCCTTATAAGAATTTATCTTTTAAAATACTTTCCACCCACTCTTTTATGCCAGTTCCATTGGTACAAGACGTCACAATTATCTTTAATTTCGGATTAATCGTTAAGGCATTCCGCCTTGCCTTTTCCATATTAAAGTTAGTATACGCCAGAAGGTCTATCTTGTTTATCAGGAGATATTGAGATACACAGAAAAGAGAAGGGTATTTAAGCGGCTTATCGTCCCCCTCTGTTACACTCATGACAGCCACCTTGACATCCTCCCCCAGGTCATATCCGGCAGGACATACCATATTCCCCACATTTTCTATTATTACCAAATCAGTCCTCCCCTGCTCGAAAATCCATGGAAGCGTAAGCTGTATCATGCGGGCATCGAGATGACAACTCCTTCCGGTGTTTATCTGTATGGCAGGTATGCCGTATTTTAATATCCTTTGCGTATCCAAGTCGGTTTGAATATCACCCTCAATAACTGCAACCTTCACCTTGCCTTTCAGTTGTTCGATGGTTTTTTCAACAATAGAGGTCTTCCCTGAACCTGGAGAACTCATGAGGTTGATGGTCAATATACCTCTATCCTTCAACAACTTCCGGTTGCTGTCCGCAATCTCATTGTTTTTAACAAGAACCTTCGTATTGATAAGGATTTCGCTCACCTAATCAACCTCTATGCTGACTATGTCAAGCTCCGTCCCTGATATGTAGTCTCCGGCTTTTCCTCCGCATACAGCACATCCGGAGTCGAGATACATATTCAGTTGGAACTCTTTTTTGCAGTTCATACATTGCCCCATAACGGGAACTTCTTCGATGTCGAGGATTACGCCCTCCATATCCGTCCCCCCGGTACAGGCCTCAAAACAGAATCTAAGGGCTTCTGGCTCAACTGCGGTCATTTCCCCAACCCGTATCTTTATCTTTTTAAGACGCCCCGCCCCGTGCCGCACCATGTTTTCCCTGACAATACCGATCATGCTTGTGACTATTGACAATTCATGCATCTGCTTTATAATTTCTGTTAAAAATACAGATCCCTCTCCCCGCGTTTTATTCTTGCGAGTCTTTCCTCTGTCTGTTTTCTTACAGAGGCGTTTTCTATTTCTTCCAGGGACTTATTTATTATCTCCAAGCCTAAGAGCCTGTTTTCCGTGGAGGCAAAGTTTTCCACATATTCCATAAGAGTAAGTATGCTGTTCGGTCTGCAAAACTCCTGGATATCTCCCGGCATTGCCAGTTCCATGAATGCAACTCCTGTCCTGCTTTTGCGGTAACAGGCAGTGCAGAAGCTGGGGGTAAATCCCTGCTTCATAACGCTCAATGTTATCTCTTCAAGACTCCTCTTGTCCGATAGCTCGAATTGACCTGCCTCTTTTGACTTTCTCTTTCCAAACCCTCCAGGCGAAGTGCTTGAGGCTGCGCTTGCCTGTGTTATACCTGCCATGAATGCTTTTTCCCTTATCTCAGGACTTTCTCTTGTAGTTATAATCATCCCTGTGTAAGGAACGGCTATCCGAAGAATTGCGATGAGTTTCAGGAAATCGCTATCGCTCACCGGGAAAGGGGGCGACGTGGTAACTGTATGCGCGGGTCTAAGTCTTGGCACGGAAATGGTGTGTGGGCCTATTCCGAATTTATCTGACAGGTAGGCTGCATGGGTTACCAGTCCCAGCACCTCGAACCGCCAGTCGTAGAGGCCGAAGAGAACGCCCATACCAACGTCGTCTATTCCTCCTTCAAAGGCGTTGTCCAGCGCATAGAGTTGTCTCCGATAATCGGCCTTCGGCCCGTTGTGAGCATTCTCATAGGTTGGTCTGTGATAACTCTCCTGGAATAGCTGATATGTTCCGATACCTTTGCCTTTGAGCCTCCTGTAGTTTTCAACCGTTGTTGCAGCAATGTTTACATTGACCCTTCTTATCTCACCCTTTTTGATTTTTACGGAATAAATGGCATCTATTGCATCGAGGATATAATCTACCGGGTTGTTTATCATATCCTCACCGGCTTCGATAAGAAGTCTTTTGTGTCCCATTTCAATGAGGCATTCGACCTGCTCACGTATCTCATACATGGTTAGTTTTTTTCTCGGCGCCGGATTGCTTGCATGAAATCCGCAATATACACAGTCATTTACGCAGTGATTGCTGAGATAGAGGGGAGCAAAGAACACGAGCCTGTTGCCGTACACAGCATTCTTTATGTAACAGGCTGTGTCAAATATCTCACTGATTAATTCCTTATCAGAGACATTTATTAGTACAGCCGCCTCTTCGGGTACAAGCCCTTTCAATTCCCTGCCCTTTTTGAGCACATCCGAAATCTCACGAGAAGAGGAAACGGAAGTTTTGTTGAGTATGGAATGAAGCTTGTTTTCATTTATAAATGCGGCTGGCATTATTCCTGCACCTCAAGCGCCTCTGACATCTTTTTTTCAAGCATCCTGTAACTCAGCGTTTCTTTAGAAAGGCCGTATTTCTCCCATATCTCTTCGTTGCCATGATACTTATTCGGATATATCCTGTAATCATCCCTGTACCTTTCAGGCGTGAGGTTGAACATGAGTGAATTGGCGCCTGAAGAGAGTCCCAGCCTCCGGCCTTCTTCGCTTTCTATGGTTTCCAGGGCAGTAGTTACGGGTATCTTTGCCAATGGCATCAGCAACCTTGTAACGGCGATCACCTTAAGCGTCATCTCTGCGCTGCCCGGCGGATGTGATGTCAGGGGGGTGCCACCGGATGGTATGAACGGGCCAACACTCACCATATTTGAGCCAATGGCCTTAACCGTTAATATATCATTGGCTATATCCTCAACTGTCTGACCGGGCAGTCCTACGAGAAACCCGGAGGCGATAAAATATCCCATCTCCTTCATACCCCTGAGGAGCGCAATCCTCACATCGTATGACTGTCCCGGATGGATGGAATCATAAAGTGCATTATTTGAGGTCTCAAAACGGAACAAAACGCCATTTGCCCCTGCCTCTTTCATCCTTTCATAACCCGCAAGTCCCCGTTCTCCAACACTCATGAAGACAAAGACCTTGCACCTTTTCTTTATCTCCCAAATTATTTCGGACAGCATATCGTCAGTATAGAAGAAGTCATCGCCGGACTGCAGGACTATAAGCTTATAGCCCCGGCGGTTTACTGCATCATCCACGGTGTTTATTATTTCTTCCGGCGTCATTCTGTAACGTCTTATGTCTTTCAAATCCCTTCTAAGTCCACAGTAAAAGCAGTTCCTGACGCAGTGATTTGAAAACTCTACTATTCCGTGGATACAGAAAAAATCTTTCAGTCTTGCCTGCCGTATGGTATTAGCCTCTGAAAGCAGGGCATTCATTTCTGCCTCATCTCTGGCACAAAGAAGTCTTATTATTTCTTCGCGCTTAAGCTCCCTTGTATGACATGCCTTTAATATTTCCAGAAACCCACTGTCAAGCTGTGAGATGTCTATGTAACTCTTAGGCTCAAGGATTTCAAGTATCTCCATTGCATCATCTTCGCTTATTTTTGTCACAGCAATATCAGAGGCATACAGGACCCAGTCTCCCACCTTGATGTCTTCAAGCAAGGCAGTTATTGTCCGTTCACCTTTGGAATCGCGGATAGTGATCCTTTTCAAAGGTAAGTTGATATGCGAATTTTCAAGAGACAATACTTTTGCAGGAATTGTAAGGCACATGGCGCCGTCTTTACCAGAAGAGAAGATATTCAAGCCGATAATTGAATATTTTGAAAAACTATATTGTTGGCCATATTCTAATTATTATGTAAATAATGTGTCAAGGTATTTTTGTTATAAAGTCACTGAAAACAGGCATATTTTTCTGTATAATAGTGTCATAGTAATAAATATTTTAAATGCATGAATATTATGACGTCACACATACTTCTACCTACAAGCGAGCCGGAATTATTATCCCCTGCGGGTAATATGGAATGTTTTTTTGCAGCCGTTGAAAACGGGGCTGATGCCGTTTATTTCGGCTTAAAAGATTTTAGCGCCCGTGCAAGTGCAGACAATTTTGCCATCGATGACGCCAGCAAGGCCATTGCCTACGCCCGCAAAAGATCCGTCAAGGTCTACATTGCCATTAATACCCTGATTAAAACCCACGAACTGGAAAGTGTAGTGGATTATTTAATCGCACTGGACGAACTACAACCTGACGCATTTATTCTCCAGGACTTGGGGCTTCTCTATTTAATACAATCTCAATTCCCTCATTTTCAGCTACACGCCAGCACGCAGATGACCATCCACAATCTTGCCGGAGTTAAGCGACTGGAAAGGATGGGGTTTAAGCGCGTTGTCTTGTCCAGGGAGTTGTCGATAGACGAAATTAAAAATATTTCCCAAAATACCAGCATGGAAATAGAAGTATTTGTGCATGGGGCGTTGTGTTACTCCTATTCGGGATTATGCTTCTTCAGCAGTATGATGGGTGGACGGAGCGGAAATCGTGGTCGCTGCGCACAGCCCTGCAGGATGTATTACAAATCTCAGCCAGACGAAGGCGGGTATCTGTTTTCTATGAAAGACCTCCGCACCCTGTCACAAATTAAAGCGTTGATGACTGCAGGAATCCATTCGTTTAAGATAGAGGGGCGTATGAAATCACCCGAATACGTGGCCGTAGTGACGCACACCTACCGCCAGGCAATTGATGGCAAGCTAAAAGACGAAGAGGCGGCCATTCATCTTATGAATACGGTGTTTAGCCGGGAGGCAGCGTGTTCGTATTTGATAAAAGAAAAGGGACAAAGAAACAGCAAAACTGCGGATATTGGCGCAGTAAAACCATCTGATATGATTAATCCATCATATCCTGCAAATATCGGGTCTTATGCCGGTGAGGTAATAAAATCCGGGAACGGATACGTTACCATAAGGGCAGATGCCGATATTGGCGTAAGGGATTTGTTACAGGTGTTTGAGGATATTTCGGAAGAGCCCACCTTGTTACATGTCAAGAACATCAAGGTTGATGGGAAAAGGGTGTTTGGCATAAAGGCAGGTGATATTGCTATAGTCGATACAGAACGACAGTATAAACAGGGAGCGAAGATATATTTGCTTTCTTCCCAGAAAGTCAAAGAAATGTTTACACCAAAAGTGCCGAAAAAATTGGAGACTTCTAAGATACCCGTGGATTTGGAGATAAAAATAACGCCTGATGGCATAGGTATAAAGGGAATCACAAAGAGTTTTTCTTTTTCCAGGGATTATTCGGTAAAACTGGAAAAGGGGATCCACAGGACAACTGAAATGGAAAACATAAAGGGGTGTTTTGCCCGTCTGGGTGAGACGCCGTTTGAGCTGGCAGGTATTCATGGAGAAATTTCTGAGGAATTGTTTGTCCCGCTCAGTGTATTAA
>DBJWYX010000054.1:0-11306 GCA_052360825.1 Candidatus Wunengus sp. YC64 | reverse complement strand
ACATCCAACAGAGCGAATCCCTTTGAATATAAAGTCACTATAAACGGCAAGCCCGAAGTGAGAGATGTCTCTAAAGACGTAATCAAAAACGTTCAGGCACTGGGGCTTGATGCACTGGTTGTTATCGGTGGAGATGGCACACTCAATATTGCATATGAATTATTCAAAATGGGTGTTCCGGTTGTTGGCGTTCCGAAGACTATCGACAACGATATCCTGGCAACGGACGTTACTTTTGGATTCCACACCTCGGTACAAACAGCAACCGATGCTTTGGATCGGCTGCACACCACGGCGGAAAGCCATCACCGTGTCATGGTCGTGGAGGTAATGGGTCGCTATGTAGGCTGGATAGCGCTGGAAACTGGCATCGGCGGAGGCGCTGACGTGATCCTCATCCCTGAAATCCCTTTTGATATTAACAAAGTCTGTCAGAAGATCGTCAGCCGGAATAAAAGTGGAAGTAAGGCGAGTATCGTGGTCGTATCCGAGGGCGCAAAACCAATAGGAGGTGCGGTATCGATACTATGTGCATCGGATGCGGGCGGGAGCGCTGAACGTCTGGGAGGTATTGGTAATAAAGTCGGGGCTGATATTGGCAAATACACTGAAATGGAGGTACGCGTTACCGTTCTCGGACATTTACAGCGAGGAGGCTCTCCCTGTGCCTTTGACCGTATCCTCTCAACACGTTTTGGTGTTGCAGCAGTAGACTTGATCGCTGATAAACGTTTCGGTGAAATGGTCTGTTTAAAAGGACAAAGGATTGAATCTGTCTCCTTGAATGAAGTTGCTAAAGGTCAAAGAAAAGTACCTACGGAAGAAGGGATGGTAAAAACAGCGGAATCAATAGGAATTAGTTTTGGTCGATAAAAACAATGAAACAGGCACTTAAATAAACTTTATCCTGCAAGAATATCTTTCGAGCATGAATTACATTATCATTGGAAATGGGGTGGCAGGGACAGAAGCGGCAAAGGCCATTCGAAAAAGAGATACTCAGGCAGAAATAATGATTTTTACGCAGGATCATTACCCATTTTATTCCAGACCGCGTCTGCCTGAGCTATTGGCCAAAGAGGTTACTGTTGAAGAGATTTTTGTGTATAAACGCGAATGGTACAATAACAATAAAATCCAGTTAAACCTCAACTGCACGGTAAAAAACATTGATCCAAAAAACCAAAGGATTACCCTCACCGATACATCAAATTTTACCTATGACAAGTTGTTACTCGATACAGGAAGCAGCGGTGCACTGCCCCCTATAGAAGGCATCAGCACTGCAGAAGGAGTTTTTACCTTACGAACGGTAGAGGATGTATTAACTATTATAAAACGTGCAGCATGCTCAAAGACGGTTACCCTGATTGGCGGAGGACTCCTTGGACTTGAGGCAGGAAATGGGCTCAGGAAATTGGGGCTTTCAGTAACCGTTGTTGAAATTTTTGATCGGTTACTTCCAAGACAATTGGATACAGAAGGCGCTGCGATTTTACAGAAACAGATGGAGAGTATGGGTCTGAAATTTATCCTGGGCGCCCAATCTAAATCCATAAAAGACGACGGTAACATAAAAATACTGGAGTTAAAGGATGGTAAAATTATCGAAAGTAACTTTATCCTGGTGTCTGCAGGCATTAAGCCCAATATCGCTTTGGCACAAGCAATGGGCATCGCGGCAAATAAAGGCATCCTTGTGAATGACCGTATGGAAACGAATATTCCTGATATTTATGCTACAGGGGATGTGGCAGAACATAAAGGCAGGATATACGGTATTTGGCCTGCTGCACAAAGGCAGGGAGTAATTGCGGGTATCAATATGGCTGGGGGAAATGAAACTTACATGGGAACCGTACCATCCGCAAGCCTGAAAGTCGCTGGTATCCGTCTTACTTCACTGGGTGATATTTTGGTAGAGGATAACACCGTTGAACAGGTCAAGGTGAAAAACCCCGATAAGAATATTTATAAAAAGCTTTTTATCAAAGACGGAAAGATTATTGGTGCGATTTTCCTGGGTGATATGAAGAATGCGTATGAAATCGGCCAACTTATTGAAAAGAAGGCTGATGTGAGCGCGTTTAAAGATAAGTTATTGGAAGTAGACTTCAATATTAAAGACTTGTTGAAATAATCTAAACACGGTTTTTGCGGTATCTCTGCGGGTAGCTTGCAGGTTTTAACCTGCGTAAATGGCGCAATCTAAAAGGAAGCCGTTACCTCTATACATTTAATTGGGCTGCCATATGCAGCAACTTGTAGGGGTTGAAGATTTTCAACCCCTACATTAAAATTCCTGTATGTAAATTTATGAGACCAACAACTACTTCTCTATTGGCATTGAGCTTACTCATTATCGGCATTGTTGCCGTTACGCTTATCCTCATTCTGCTTGGGCGAATCAAAGCCACACAGCATCCCAGGTTTTTCCGGTGGGCGCACCGTATCGCAGGATATATTTTTATCATCCTCTATTTATTCATCTGCGTCACTATGTTCCAAAAGTTTACCAGCAACTCCGTTGCTCTATCTGCAAAGGATGCCATCCACGCTTATCTTGGCATCGTTATTTTCCCTATGCTAATAGTCAAGATATGCGTCGTGAGGCTCTTTAAAAAGTATTATCTGCGATTGCCCATTTACGGTATGATTATAATGGTTGCTGTCTTCATGACGGTTACATTGAGCGCCGGGTATTTCATGATTTCCACTGCCAGAAGCCAGTACATTGTCCTTTCTGACAAGGGAAGGCTTGTAAGGGTCAACGTGAACATCGGACGAAAGGTTGTACAACAAAAATGCTCCACCTGTCATTCATTAGAAAGGGTATTTTCTTATGTCAAGACGGAGGCTGGCTGGCGAGACTACGTTTCACGCATGCGTGAAAAAGATCCGGCAATCCTGAACGATCCGGAGGCATTGGAGGCTGTGGGATATTTAGTAAAAAACCTGGGGATCGACGATATGAAAATGGATGTGCAATTGGGCATGAAAATCATTCTGGAAAAGTGTCATAAATGCCATACCCTTGAACGTATATTTACGTTTAAAAAGACACAGGCAGAATGGGCGCAGACCGTAGAATTAATGCGGTCGTTCGACCCTCACTTACTCAATAATTCTGAGGCGCGTCAGGTGAATTACTACCTCAGTAAAATCCTTGCCAAACAAAAGCCGGAATCATAACAGGGTATCAAGTCGTCGAAAGCTGTTTTCAGCGTCAATTTAATTTCTAAAAACTGCATAAATAAAATGAAACATCCATGACCTAAAGGTCACAAAGGGGTATGAAATCTGGCCACTGCCCTTCGGTCTGTCATTCCGAACGAAGTGAGGAATCTTAGGATTCCTCTCTTTGGTCGAAATGACAATTACAGGTGAAAATCCTCTACGATAAGGTTAAAATATATGTGTATCGAATTATTCAGTCTGCGGGATAAGGTTGCCCTGGTAACAGGCGCTGGTAAAGGGCTTGGCAAATCCACGGCGCTGGCGCTTTCTGAATCCGGCGCTCATGTAATCGTTGTCAGCCGGACACTGTCTGACATAGAAGCAACGGCCAGAGAAATTCAGGAAAACGGTGCAAAGGCACTCCCTATTGCCGTTGACGTTACAAAAGAAGAAGACGTTGTCAGGATGGTAGAAACGATTTTACGTGAGTTCAAAACGATAGATATTCTTGTCAATAATGTTGGTACATTCATTGGCGGTCCTTTCCTCGAATTTTCCGTTGATAATTGGCATAAGATGCTGGAAATTAACCTCACAAGTACCTATCTCTGTTCGAAGGTCGTGGGGAAACACATGGTCGAAAAACAAAAGGGCAAGATCATTAATATCAGTTCTGCCCTTGGTGTGTTTGGCGCAAGGGATTCAGGGGCATATTGTGCCAGCAAGGGCGGAGTTGTTCAATTAACAAAGGCACTGGCCATTGAGTGGGCAAAATACAATATTAACGTAAATTCCATTGCACCGTATTCTCTTGAGACAGAAAAGACCAGGACCATGCTAGAAGATGAGAAGGTTAAAAAAACGCTGATTTCAAAGATTCCATTGGGCCGAATTGGTCAACCGTCGGATGTTTCCGGCACAGTAGTCTTCCTGGCATCAAAGGCATCTGATTATATTACAGGACAGGTTATATTTGTAGATGGAGGTTTTTCTGCGCAATAACGGGAGTTGACTTCTACAACGCTGTAACGCGACTTTCAAGTCGCCTATTTCTATTGATTACCTTTTGGGGTCGCTTCAGGCGAGATAAATCGTTCGACTGAGCGCTCCCGACGAAGTCTCGCGCTACAGTTACGTAACATTGAAATACCTGAACATGAACATAAATTTGTAGTGGAGGTTTTTTAGTATGAAAATATCAAATATCGCAAAATCTGTTTTAGGATGCACCCTTTCCCTTTTTTTGATGATGCAAGGTATTTACGGTAGTGATGCACCCGCATTCCCACTCATTGGCGCTCTTCCCCCCATTGGACCTCTTCCGCCCGTGCCAATTCCTCCAAACAATCCACAAACTACCGCAAAGATAGAATTGGGCAAAAAACTCTATTTCGACCCACGTCTCTCAGGAAATAACTGGATTAGCTGTGCCACGTGCCATAATCCGGTCTTAGGTTTTACCGATGGTCTGCCCAGGATGCTTGGCGGACCTGCCTCAAAAGAAGGTGGGAGAAATTCCCCTACCATAATCAACACCGCCTATAATGAACTCCAGTTCTGGGATGGGCGTGCCGCAACACTCGAAGAGCAGGCGCTTGGCCCCATCCAGAACCCTAACGAGATGTTTGAAACCCTGGATAGTGTCGTGAAAAAGTTAAGCGGTATTCCTGACTATGTCAAGGCATTTCAGGCGGTTTTTGGGACAGGCGTAACTGCCGACGGAATAGCCAGGGCTATTGCTGCCTTCGAGCGTACGATTGTATTTGCAAATTCCCCCTTTGATAGATATATGCTGGGAGATGAACATGCCATGAGCGAATCGGCAAAGAGAGGCATGAATCTGTTTAACGATAAAGCAGAATGCATCAAATGTCATAATGGCCCCAACTTTACCGATAACAAATTTCATAATATTGGAGCGCCGGCGGATGGTCCGCTAAAAGAAGATTTGGGGCGGTATAATGTAACGAAGGTAGAAGCCGACAAGGGGGCATTCAAGACGCCTACCCTTCGAAACGTCACGGATACAGGACCGTATATGCATAACGGATTTTTCCCCACGCTGTTCGAGGTAGTGCAATTTTATAACGGAGGCGGCGGCCGCAGCGAGAATAAGAGTCCTCTCATCCACGGTCTGAACTTAACCGGTCAGGAGGTCAATGACCTCATTGAATTTATGAAGGCATTGACCGGGGAACTGGTCCAAATAAAATACGATGTCATTCCCCTTGTATATCCTAATTTACCAAAAGGATTTTAATGTATGGATATCATTTTAAGATCATTTATTAATCGCCTGGAATCTTTACCAGACAAACCATCCCTTGATGTACTGAAAAAATGCATCCTGGAGATGGATGGAAGACAACTGCCGATAGATGAATATATCAGCTTTTCAGACAAGGATTATAAGAGGAATATCGTGCATGTCAGCAGCAAGTGCGAATTTACGGTGCTGTGCTTCAAGAAAGGCCAGATTACTCCGATACACGATCACGGCGGCTCTACAGGGATTACAATCATCCGGGATGGCACTATGACAGAAGAACTTTTCAACAAACTGCCCACGGGTATGATTGTCCCTACCTTTACCCGTCGGTTTCATACGAGCGAACTGTCATACATAAACCTCACAACCATCCATCGTGTGTCGAATGCTCATAACGGGAATTTGGTTACTATGAATATCTACTTTCCTCCATTAACCTTGATGAACATCTATAACCTTGAAAATACCCGGATGGAAAAATGGACTGCCGATTACACCGATACTAAGGGTGAATAGGTCAGTTGCATTTTCAGGTAAAGCAGAGGTTTTCTTCTCCATTACTTGTTTGTGTAAAGATTAGGAGGTTTAGGTGACTGAAAAGATACCAGCGAACAGCGCATGGCAAACGGCATTAACTCAATTCGATAATGTATCAAAAATCATGCTGCTTTCAGATGATGTTCATCAACAGCTCAGGAATTTCGAGCGCATATTGACCGTTTCCATTCCGGTACGGCTGGATAATGGCTCTCTAAGCGTTTTCAACGGATTCCGTGTACAGCACAACTCGGCGCGCGGTCCCTATAAAGGCGGCGTCAGGTATCACCCCGACCTTACCCTCGACGATTTAAAGGCGCTGGCAATGGAAATGACGTGGAAGTGCTCTCTGGTGGGCGTACCGTTTGGGGGCGCAAAAGGAGGAATTATTTGCAATCCCAAGGTACTTTCAAAAGGCGAAATCGAAAGACTTACACGCCGTTTCACGTATGCAATTATGCCGATCATTGGGATCGAAAAGGACATTCCCGCCCCCGATGTGAATACCAATGAGCAGATCATGGCGTGGATGATGGATACTTACAGTATGAATAACGGTTATTGCACGCCGGGAATTGTAACGGGTAAACCCGTCAATATCGGAGGTTCTCTGGGGCGAACAGATGCAACCGGTCTTGGTATTACCTTTTCCATTGCCAGCGCCATCAAATCTAAGAAAATAAATTTTAAGGGTCTCAAAGTGGCGATTCAGGGTTATGGTAATGTGGGATCGACTGTGGGAAAATTACTCAGCGAAATGGGCTGCAAGATCGTCGCCGTGAGCAGCTCGAAGGGAGGGGTTTTTAACCCAAAAGGACTAAACCATATTGCCCTCATGAAACATTATAAAGAACACGGCTCTTTCGATAATTTTCCTCGTGCTGAAAGTATAACAAACGAGGCCCTGCTGGAACTCCCGTGCGATGTCCTGGTTCCCGCAGCGTTAGGTAATCAGATTACCAGAGAGAATGCTGGTAAGATAAAAGCAAAACTGATTGTCGAGGGCGCTAACGGACCTACTACGCTGGAAGCAGACCAGATATTGACCGAACGGAAAATACCTGTCGTCCCCGATATCCTGGCGAATGCGGGCGGCGTGATTGTCTCCTATTTCGAATGGGTACAGGATGTACAGTGTTATTTTTGGTGTGAGCACGAGGTTAATGCAAGACTCAAAAATCTCCTGGATCGGTCATACGAAGAGGTCCTTCGCCTTTCCCAAGAAAGGAAAGTCAACTTACGCACCGCAGCCATGATACTGGCCGTGAAAAAAGTCTCAGACGCAATCACAGTCAGAGGTTTGTATCCATAATTTTTACAAAAACCACTGAAACACCGAAGTAGAGAAACACTGAAAATGACTTTAGAATTAGAAGAACTACCTGGAAAGATTATTTCATGTGCAATAGAGGTTCATAAAAAATTAGGTCCTGGTTTTTTAGAATCTATTTATCAAGTAGCTTTACCAATGGAATTAGTCAAACAAAAATTAAAAGTAGAAACCCAAAAGGCGATAAAGATTTTTTACGAAGGCAAAGCAGTCTTAAAAATAAAAAGGGTGGTAAACTAACATTTTTTCTGTGTTTCCAGATTTCCGTGTTTCAGTGGTTTTGGCTATACTAAAGAGGATAATAAGATATGAAATATGAAAATTTTAATGATGCAGAAGCGCTGAAGATTGCTGTAAACATCGAAGAGGAGGGGCTGGAGTTTTACTCTACACTTATGAAAAGCGCCAGAGACCGCGAGGTAAAAGAAATATTTTCAAAACTCGCCTCCGATGAGAAGGAACATCTTGCCCGTTTCCAAAAGGCGCTCCTCGAAATAACAGATTCGGCAAGCAAGGCACAGGGCTGCGAGGACTACACGGTTGATCTGTATCTCAAATATCTTGTTGATACCGGCGTCTTCACCCAAAAAGGCGAAGCAAAGAGAATTGCGCTTGAGATAAAAACAGATATTGATGCACTACGAATTGGCATCCAGGCGGAGAAGGACTCAATCCTTTATTACACCGAGGCTGCAAAAAATACCAAATACCCCGCCGGGAAAATGGCACTCGAACAACTGGCAAACGAAGAAAAAAAACACTTAAAATTACTTGCAGAACAACTAAAGGTATTAAAGAAACTGGTATCGTAACTTTATTTCTTTGTAACCTATTGATTAGTCGTCATTTCACAAAAAGGCCAAAGGAGACATGATATGAGAGAACGAATAGTAAAATACGGCCGTGCGTTGTTAGTAATGTTCGCCACAATGCTCATCACCTTGGGGTTAACATATGCCCAGGAAGAGAAAACCGGCAAGGAAGGAAAACCTGTAAAAATCATCATCCAGAAAAAGAAGGCGGTAAAGACGAGTTATGCGCCTGTAACCATAACTGAGTCCTTTGAAGACATGATGGCTCGAATGAAGGCTGCTAAACCGGAAGTAATGAAACAGCATATAGACTTACTTAACGAGCGCTACGATTTAAACGATAACCCGGCTAAAGACATAACAATGTCCCGGGGAAAATCCATACAACAAGGTGTGCGGGTAAAACTCCCGAAAGACGTGACCTGGGAAACCCTGGCAGCTATGACTCCGGAAGATATCCGGGCAAAAGACCTTTTCCCAAAGGGTCTTTTGCCGCTTCCACACCCAAATCATAAAGAAGGCGGTATGCTCTTCCCCAAGTTTCACATCGACGAGATAAAGAAGCAAGAGGGAAGAGACCTCACCCGCTTTGACCTGGATTACGACCTGCCGGATCACTTTTTACCAGAATTCCCGCCGCCAATTTATTTGACCACACGGCCTGATCTGGGTGACGTCTCTCAAGGTAAGCTGGTAACCATCATCAACTATTACGAGCTATTCAACGGGATACTGAACCCCAAACAACTTGAAGGCTTGAGGCTGTTGGTGACGCCTTTCCCCCAGCAGAATTTCAACCAAACGGAAGACCGCCGCTCAGAACAACCGAGCCGCGGGGTTGTCTGCTTTGACTGCCACGTGAATGGACATACCAATGGCGCTACCCATCTGGTTGGCGACATCCGCCCCCAGGAATTTCGCCACCGTCTCGATACACCTCCCCTGCGAGGGGTGAATATTCAAAGATTGTTCGGCTCTCAGCGCGCCTTGAAAAGTGTTGAGGATTTTACGGAGTTCGAACAGCGCGCCGCCTACTTTGACGGCGACCCTATCATTGCCACGAAAAAGGGTGTCAACATCCTCGAAAGGGGCAGTCAGGTGCACTTCATGGCAGAGGTTCAGGAATTGTTCGACTTCCCGCCGGCCCCCAAACTGAACGTCTATGGCATGCTGGATTCAAAAAAGGCCACAGAGGCCGAGCTTCGGGGTCAGGATTTATTCTTCGGTAAAGCCAGGTGCTCTTTTTGCCATCAGCCTCCTTACTACACGGACAATCTCATGCACAACCTTAAAGCGGAGCGTTTCTACAAACCGCACATGTTCAATGGGATCATGGCCAGCGCCGACGGCCCCATCAAGACCTTTCCACTGCGCGGCATCAAGGATTCTCCGCCCTATTTGCACGATGGGAGACTGTTGACACTGGAAGATACGGTTGAATTCTTTAACTTGATTCTTGAGGTCCAGCTCACGAAACAAGAAAAGGAGGATTTGGTGGCCTTTTTAATGGCATTGTAGTTGTTAGCAATATCAAATGCTTAAACATGAAAACAGCGAAATAACGTTCTGATTGTAGTTGTAGAGTTTGATCAATATTTTAGGGGATAAGCATGAAAAAATCTTTAGGCGCAAAAACCATAGTATATCCAACCCCTGTATTTATTGTAGGAACTTACGATACAGCGGGAAAACCAAATGCAATGAACGTTGCGTGGGGAGGGCTTTGCTGCTCCAGTCCGCCCAGTGTGGCGATTTCTCTCAGAAAGGCAACGTATACTTACGGAAATATTGTGGAACGAAAGGCATTTACGGTAAACATCCCTTCTGAAACCTATGTAAAGGAAGCCGATCACTTCGGGATTGTATCAGGAGGTAAAGAAGACAAGTTTTCAGCAACAAAACTCACTGCTGTAAAGAGCGATCTCGTGGATGCCCCTTATATCAAGGAATTCCCCCTCGTTCTGGAATGTAAATTAACCCATACGGTCGAAATCGGGTTACACACCCAGTTTATCGGCGAGATCGTGGACGTCAAAGTTGAAGATTCGGTGCTCGGAGAAGGCGGAACAATCGATATAGAAAAAATGCGCCCCTTCTTATACGCCCCGGAAATCCGCGCCTATTATGGGATTGGCAAGTGCCTTGGCAAGGCATTCTCCATTGGAAAACAGCTTTAGCGTTAAGGAAATTCAATCTGGTAGGGGTAATTCATGAATTACCCCTACATACAAATAGAAATAGTTCCAAATGCCTAATTTAATTGTATAGGAATTTTCATTTTATTTATACGGGTTCTTGGTAGTGGCAGACAAAAAATCCCCCTGAATAAAGGGGGCTAGGGGGTTGTAAACTTGTCCTCGTGAAAACGGGGAATAGCCAAAAAAACACAACCCCCTCAATCCCCCTTTTCTAAGGGGGATTAACTCGATGAGGAATTCGTTTGCAGAGCAAATAGTATTTCTGGCTTAGTTTCTCTCCAGAGCAGTTTTCAAGAGGTAAATCATGTCCATTACCAACGCAGATTTCCGCGCCCTGATAGAGAAATTCGGGAGTATCACTTCCGATATTCTGAAAACCATCGGCTGGACACCGCTGGTAAGGCTGAACAAAATCACGCGTGACATAAAGCCAAACATCTTCGCCAAGCTGGAATTCCTGAACCCTGCCGGCAGTGTAAAAGACCGGATGGCCTTGTTTATCATCGAAGATGCTGAAAGGAATGGACTTCTAAAACCCGGCGGTACTATCGTAGAAAATTCATCTGGCAATACCGGCGCCGCCCTTGCCATGATTGCAGCGGTAAAGGGCTACAAATGCATAATCACCATGCCTGATAAAATGAGCGAGGAGAAAAAAAACCTGATGAGGGCTTTTGGGGCGGAAGTTGTCGTAACGCCCACGGACGTCCCTCCTGATTCACCCGAAAGTTATTACAGCGTCGCTAAAAGAATAGCCAGAGAAACCCCAAATTCATATTATCCAGACCAGTACAATACTCCCAGGAATATTGATTCTCACTATTACACCACCGGACCTGAGATATGGAAACAGACAGGGGGAAACATCGGTTACTTTGTTGCCGGGATAGGCACTGGCGGCACCATGAGCGGGGCTGGAAAATATCTTAAGGAACAGAACCCTGAAATAAAGATAATTGCAGTTGACCCCGAAGGCTCAGTTT
>DBJWYX010000053.1:0-11560 GCA_052360825.1 Candidatus Wunengus sp. YC64 | reverse complement strand
CTGGACGAATCGGTGGATTTTTGTACCTTTGCCATGTTTATCACCCCCTTTCATTGATTTTAAATTTTACGTAAAGATATAAAATGCGTATTTACTGGATTGATCAGTATTTAATTTGTGCTACCAACATTCAATCTTATTGTTTTTATGTATTAGCCAAAATCATGCCTTCCGGGTTTATCAAAAAAATGATTTCTTAATAAGTTATATCTTCTTTATAAAAGGAAATTTGGAGGCTTTATTTTTCAAACTGGTGAGATTACATAAGGATCAGATATGTCTTGGAAGAAATGGATTCTATGGTAAGGTTGCCCTGGTTATGATATTGATTCCATAGGGACGAAGGACGAATTACGATTTACGAGGGACGATTTACGATTTTAGATTTAAATCGTACTTCGTAAATCTCAAATCGTAATTTGCAATTCGTAATTTGTCCATACTATTGCAATGGCGCAATTGTCTCTATGGCCGAACGTATTTCTGAAATGTTAAAGGGTTTGCCGATAAAACCGTCGAAGAGGCTATTGGCAAGACCCTGCTGGACTGCTTCGCTGTCACGGTAATAATAACCGGAAATGATAATAATTTTTATTTGCGGATAGTGCTGTTTGGCAAAACTGGCAAACTTTAGACCGTCGATGTCGGGAAGTTTGACGTCCAGGAAAAGCATGCCAATATTTGGATGCAACTGCCGGATCAATTCGAGTCCCTCTTTTCCGCTGGTTGCGGTATGCGTCTTGTAACCTTCCAGCATCAATATATTTTCCAATGCCCAGCACATGTCCACTTCGTCGTCCACAATAAGTACGTGTGATTTTTCAGACATTATGGTTTCCTCTATGTTTATTTTATTACACTAGGGAAAGAATTACGATTTGTAACTGCTCAGGCACAAAGGCAGAAGGCACAAAGTTATTTGTTCACACCCACTTTTTTAATTAAACTACTGAGCATACGTTCTATTTCTCTGCTTTGTTCATCAATGCTTTCAAAATCTTCTTTTGACAAATACTCTAAATTCAGGCAAATTTCCAGTTGAGTTTGCAATTCGTAAAGAGAGCCACTCGCTATTTGTAAAAATCGAAGGTAGTCGTTTGTTGAGTTTCTTCCGTATCCTTCGGCAATATTACTGGGTATAGAAACTGAACTTCTCCGTATTTGAGCAACGAGACCATAGAGTTCTTCTCTTGGCAATATTTTTGTTTTACGATAAACCTGTGTCACTAATTGCATTGACTTTTGCCAAACGATTAAATCTCTATAACTTTTTACCATTCCCTTCCCTCTCTGTGCCTTCTGCCTTTGTGCCTGAATAATTACCGTAAATCTAAAATGTTTTTATCACGTCTTCTTTATCGGCAATTTGATCGTAAAGGCAGTCCCTTTTCCCACAGCGCTTTCCACAAGGATAGCGCCTTCATGATGTTTGATAATACTGTAGGTGATTGACAGCCCGAGTCCCGTTCCTTTGCCCACGGGCATCGTGGTAAAAAACGGGTCAAATATCTTATCAACATTTTCAGATGGAATACCACAGCCGGTGTCCCTAAAGCCGATCATAACGCTATTCTTTCCGTCAGTGGCGGTTGTTAGTGTCAAAATGCCGCCGTCCGGCATGGCGTTAGCCGCATTGAGAAGCATATTCAGGAATGCCTGCTTCATGAGATTTCTTTCAACCTTTATGACAGGGATATGCTGGTCCAGATTTTTTTTAATCTCGATTCGCATTAATACCAGTTGTTTTTCAATTAAGGTCAGGGTTTCCATAATCGCATCGTTGATATTGGTAAGCTCAAAACGTCCTTCCGAAGGGCGTGAAAACTTCAGCAATTCTTCAATGATCTGCGATGCGCGTTTGATGCCCGAATAAATTTTTTGCGCGCATTCCTTCCTGAGTGTCTCATTTTCCGGATATTCCAGCAAAAGCTGGGCAGCGGCAGAACTGATGCCTAAGGGATTTCGGATCTCATGCGCTATACCGCCGGCCATTACTCCAAGGGATGCCAGCTTTGCCGAATGAAATAATTGCGCCTCCAGTTCACGTCTCTCGGCAAGGTCTTGCCCAACGCCCACAATGCCAACCACCGCCTGCGCATCATCCCGCATGAGAGCGAAACTCCATGAAATGGGGATTATCTTTCCCGTCTTTGTTTTGAGGCCTAACTCGATGTGCTTTACCGTTTTTCCTCTCGAAAGACCCTCAATGATGGAAACCAGGGTTGCCTTTTGTGTGTCTGCACAGATTGTTGTTAGAGGCTTACTCAACAATTCCCTTTCTATGTAACCGGAAATCCGCTCTGCCGCATTGTTCCACGTCAGTATCATTCCCTTTGGATCCAACGAGGTAACAATATCGTTGGCGCTTTCTACCACGCCGGCCAGATGACGCTCCGTTTGTCTGACTTTCTCACGCAAACTTACCTGCTGGGTAATATCATCCATGATGAGCATGACGCTTTCGACGACCCCCTGGTTATCTACGAGGGGGGTCAGATTATAATAATAAACCCTGGTTGGCAGACCGGGTGACCGATAATACATCTCCCGCCCCCGATCTCCCACACCTGTCTCGAAAACTGTTCGTATTCTTTCTGAAAGACGGGTATATTGAAGGATAACGCTGGGAAATATATCGTCAACGTGCTTTCCGATGGTTTCATATTCGGTTCGGCGTGATTTCTCCAGGAAGTTCTTGTTGGCAATTACCACACGAAGGTTGCGATCAAACATCAGCAATGATGAGGGAATACACGAAAAGATCATCGTGCAAAGACGCTCATATTTTCTTTCTGACAGGCTCATATTATCAAAATCTGTACTTTTCATATTATTTCCTATAGTTATTCTCTCCCATCTCCGGGAGAAACAAAATGGTATGGCGGCCAGGGACCGGAACACAGAAAGTGGAGTTCGTTCAAACTGGACTTGAGGTCGTTAAATCTGTTTTTAAACTCATTCAAAGAATCCTTGTGGATCAAATAATTTAAAGATACCCCTTGAGAAAAAGATGTATGGGTGTCTCTTTTGTGCTTTACGCAGATATCTTCAAATTGCGCGTGACAGGTCTTTATAACTTCTTTCACCCATTCATCGTTTTCATCCTGAGACGCATAATAGATGCGTCGCTGTTGTAAATATGACATGGCAGGGGATGCAGGTGGTTGGGGATCAGAAATCGGCGATTCTGTTGACTGACCACTGACTCCAAATTCCTGTTCCACGCCGGATTGCGTAATCTCAGCATTTTGCACACATTTTTTTTGTAACAGTTCACCCCCTCCCCACGTATCAGGTACGGGGCAGGCTCTAACCCCTCCCAGCAGGGGCGGGGAATACTCATTGTTCCCTTGTATTCCTCCCCCTGTCCCCCTCAGTGAGGGGGATAAAATGCGTATTCCCATTTCCAGTTTATCGTGCAGTCGCCCCAGGTCTGAAACAAATACCGCATAGCGATTTTTCAGGAATTCGATTACTCCTGCATCGTCTTTGAACACCGACGAAAACCGCATGGGAAGAACGGTCTGTTCTTTTCGGACGGCTTCAATTACCGCTGCGTGGCGTAACACGTTTCCATTTGATACCGGTATTTTGGCCATTACTATTTCTGATAAAATGGCCATAATGTCTTCGTACTGCAAAGCATGGACATTAGCATTTCCAATGCCGACCACGTTCATGAGTGGTTTGTGCAATGCCTTTGTGATGCAGTATAAATAGTAATACACGATAATGCCCTTTTTCCTGGAGTTAGATATAAAACTCCGCTGGAGTTTCGTGGCGTTTGTTTATCATAGTTCTATAAATATGTTGCCCCGCTGGAGCAATTGTTGCAGCGGAGTCACGACAAGGTACGGTATTATGAAAAAACGCAAGCTTTCACAATTGGTTCTCTATAAATATGTTGCTCCGCTGGAGCAATTGTTGTCAAAAATCCCATAGGGATTTAATATTTATAGCGGTTATTTCCCATTTCCATATAAACTCCGTAGGAGTTTAATATGTGTTTGCTTATGAATCGGTCCATTCAAATAAATATTTCTCGTTATACTCAACGTTGAAACTTTTTAATATTTTCAAATATTCTTCCTTAAACGATATCTTGATATGGTGTCTTTCCTGGTTCTGGATATATTTAACCACCTTATCAATTTGTGAATTTGAATATGAAAATGCCCCAAAGCCTTCTTGCCAGTAAAATTTACCGGATACCCATTTTTTGTCGTTTATAAAATTTGTTGAAAAATGCTTTACGTCTCTTACTAAATCAGAAATCGCAATATCCGGCTTCATCCCAATGAAAATATGAATGTGGTTTGGCATCCCATTGATGCAAATAAGTTTTTGTTCTTTGTTTTGAATTATTCCTGTGATGTATTTATAAAGTTCGTCTTTGTGGTTGTTACTTATTAAATTGCCTCTACCTCTCACTGCAAAAATGATATGGATATATATTTGAGAATATGTATTAGCCATTTATCCGTTCGAACTCTATAAATATATTGCTCCGCTGGAGCAATTGTTGTCAAAAAATCCCATAGGGATTTAATATTTGTAGCAGTTATTTCCCATTCCCACATAAACTCCGTAGGAGTTTAATATGTTTTGCTCTTTTGGAAACACCAGTGCAATGAAACGCTGTTTTCCGTGTACATACAATTACAAGATTCTTAATTCGTAAATTCTTTCTTATTCACTCCGACTTTGGAGTTCTTCATAACGCCGGACAAAAATTATAGGGAGGCCACGGGCCGGAGAATTCAAACGCCAGTCCTTCATTCCTATATTTTTCAGCCAGCATATCCAAAGTATCTTTAAACATAGTAAAGGTCTGCTGTTCTACCAAAAAGGCCGTGTTCATAACCATATCAAGCGGCCTGCCATGGACACTTTTATCAGTGCACTGCAAGAACCGGTAGCTATCGGCAAATTGAGATAATGTGAAATCGATATCCTTCAAATACATTTGAACGTCTTGCTTAAAATTTTCTTCCTTTATCTTACGCATCTTCTTTGCCAATAAATACGCCTCTCCAGGCAATAATGATGTCTGAACAGTCGTTGCGGAGGGTTCTTTATTTTTGTCAGAATATTTTACAAAAATTGTCTTGTCACAAAATACCTTTACCGACCATTCGGTCTTATCTGCGGTATAATCCAGGAAATTTAGGATCTTTTCCTTGTGGGGCATTATGGTCTTAAAGAGGCCTTCCTGGTTTTTATAAATCGTGCAAAACCTTAAAGGGACTACGGGAGTATAGTATTGTCCTGTGATGTTTTTTCCCTCCAATCTCCCACGCTCCACTTCTCCCTTGCTCCCTATTGAAAAAGATGAGGAGATGGGGGGCGGAGGGGAGAGGGGAAAGGTTGAGATTTCGTGCTGGTTTGACGTCTCACGGGTCATAACAAATTCGATTATCTCTTCGTGTCTCTTCGCCTTAGGTGCAAGCCATGCCACATCAGTCATATTATTCTCAAGTGTCTCCTCATTATATTCCTTTAAGGATACAGGGCTGAGTACAGCAAAAACACCGTCTTGTTCCACAGAGTACACTTCATGCACACCGTCAATGCCTATAATTGTATGTGGAAATGATACTGGTGTCCTGGCAATACAGTAGGTGTAAATCCCAAGGGAAGTGTCTGATAGAATAGTATTCGCTTGATTTGTATCGACTATTTTATTCATTATGATACCCTTACCCGAACGAGTCGGGAGTGTCCTTGAATGGGAATTTACGATTTTAGCCCCCGAATGAATCTATCGGGGTGTAATTCGTAAATCATACCTCGTACTTCTTACTTCCTCGGATTTGTCTTCTTTATAGACTTTGTAATATTTCAAAAAACTACATTGATACAGTCGAACTATCCAGAATTTCCCTGACTTTTTTTAAAAGCGTTGTTTGAGAAAATGGCTTGGAAATAAAATTGAATCCTTCCTGAAGAATGATTCTTTTATTAATAACGCCCTCAGAATAACCGCTCATAAAAAGGACTTTTGTGTTGGGCCGTAGTTTCCATATTTCATTATACGTCTCCTTGCCACTCTTTTTTGGCATTATTACATCCAGCAAAAGAAGCCGTATACCATCTTTATTTTCCATGAATTTGTTTATTGTATCAGATCCATCGGTCGCTTCTATGACCTTGTAGCCTGCCTCTTCCAGGAGTACTTTTGCAAGGTTTCTGACTTCTGCATCATCCTCTGCCACCAGTATTGTCTCCGTTCCGTTGAGATAGTCCGGCAGTGGTGTTGATTTACCTTCTTCAATCGTTGATTTAACTACAGGTAAATATATCCTGAATGTAGCGCCCTTGCCTGGCTTACTTTCGACAGTTATGTAACCTCTGTGTTGCTTTATAATTCCATACACAATTGATAGTCCAAGCCCTGTGCCCTTTCCTACCTCCTTGGTTGTGAAGAACGGCTCGAAAATCCTCTCTTGAATTTCTTTGTCCATACCTATACCCGTATCGGAGACAGATATAATTACATATGTCCCGATTTCGCCGTATCCATTGGTTTTTATAAATTCACTGTCCAATTCCACGATATCTGTCTGTATGGTCAGCTTGCCCCCATTGGGCATGGCATCCCTTGCGTTTGTTGCAAGGTTCATCAAGACCTGCTCTATCTGACCGCTATCAGCCATTACGATACACTCTTTGTCGGTAAGCAAAATATCGAGTACGATATCTTCACCAATGAGCCGCGACAGGAGATTTTTTACCTGAATGAGGATCTTATTGATAACGACCGGCTTTTGGCAGCTTCCCTGTTTCCTGCTAAACATCAGGAGTCCCTGTACTAAATTAGTGGCCCTTTCTGCCGATTTGAGAATTTTTTGAATATAATACCAGGATGGGTTGTTTTTCCCGATGCCCTTCTCCAACATATTTCCATAGCCTATGATTATTGCGAGGATATTATTAAAGTCATGGGCAACACCTCCTGCAAGGGTACCAATGGATTCCAGCTTCTGTACGTGATAAAGCTGATCTCTTAATTTTTTCTGTTCCTCTTCCATCAATTTGCGCTCTGTTGTGAGTTCGGTAATGTCTTCATTAATTGCAATAAAATTGGTAATTATTCCTTCCGAGTTTCTGACAGATGAAATGATTGAAGACTCCCAGTAAAGTTCGCCGTTCTTTTTCTTATTACAAAACTTTCCACGCCAAGCTCCACCGGAAGTGATCGTGTCCCATAACTGTTTATATTCTTCCGGCGGTGTTTTGCCAGATTTCAGGATACGCGGATTTTTCCCAATAACTTCTTCATAGGTGTATCCTGTTAACTGCATAAACTTTAGATTGACATATTCTATGTTACCTTTCTTATCAGTAATTACAATGATACCGGGGCTCTGTTCGATTGCGTGAAATAATAATTCAATACGTTCTCCAGTCTGTTTGAGTTCCTCTATCTTTAATTGCAGTTTTTTATTTGCCATCTCCAGCGCTGATGTTCTTTCCAGCACACGTTGTTCCAGGAATTCATTGCTTTTGACCAAATCATCTTGCAATTTCTTACGTTCGATGGCATAGCGTATGGAATGCACCAGTAAATTGCTATCCAATTGGCCTTTCACCAGATAGTCCTGTATACCTTTTTGAACAGCCATAACTCCGGCCGTATCGTCAGTAAGGCTTGTTAGCACCACTATTGGCAATTTTAATGATAGAGAGAGGATTTTGTTGAGCGTGGAAAGTCCCTGGCTTTCTGGCAGCCCAAGATCAAGTAATAATACGTTATACTCACTTTTTGTAAGAAACTCCATTCCCGTCGATAGACAGTCAGCATGCGTCAATTCATACCGGGTATTGCCCGATTCTTTTAATATATCCTGTATTAATCTGACGTCGCCGGGATTATCTTCAATCAACAATATTTTTATTTGGTTATCCTGCATTTTTCTACGCTCGGCAATTTCACAATGGTAAACCAGAAATTCTCGATAGTCTTTACTACCGTGATAAACTGGTTAAAGTCAAAATGACAAATATAGTTTCACCTTGTGAAACTTCATAATCTACAATCTTTACTGCACCGTTATTTCCATTATTTACCATCTCAAAACATCGGGATTCAGATTATAAACCTGCATGAGAACAAGTTTTTTAAGTGACGAGTGTCATGTGTTGTGTGACGAGAAAAAAACGCCACCCACCACTTGTCACACGTCACCTTTATTCACTTTGGTTGAGGTTCTGCTGCGCTTATGGCTGGTTCAATCTTGCAGATTGAACCAAATGTTTCGAACTGGGCTAAGGGCTTTTACTAAACATCAGCCACAAAAAAACAAATGTTTAGGTTCAATCGTGGACGATTAAACCAGCAAGAAAACCAGCAACAAATATCGAATATCGAACAAGGAATTTCGACATTCATTATTCCCTGTTCGATATTCGATATCGGAATCCTCATAAATCGTAGGGAGACGTAACTCCGTGCCCCTGCAATAAATTGATGAGGTTGCGTGAGATACTTACCTCCTCTTTACCTCTTCGATGGCGTGAGTAAAATCACTTTTTGATATAACAAATTCCTTGCTGCTTGCACCCTGTTTACCAATCGTATTGCGGATGGCCGTTAACGCTGCCTTTTTGCAAATCAATTCTATATCAGCGCCCGTCATCCCGTCAGTTTCCTCGGCGAATATTTTTAGGTCCAAGTCCTTTTCCAAAGGTTTGTCCTTTGTATGTACCTGGAATATCTTCAAACGGGTTTCCTCGTCGGGAATGGGAATTTCAATAAGATAATCGAATCGTCCCGCACGAAGCAGGGCCGGGTCTATCTGGTCCATCCGATTTGTGGCTGCAAGCACCAAGACTCCCTTTAACTCTTCGATGCCATCCATTTCTGTGAGAAACTGACCGATGACACGCTCCGTTACATGCGAATCGCTTCCTTCTCCGCGTCTTGGGGTAATCACATCCAGTTCATCAAAGAAGATAATGCACGGCGCCGCTTGCTTTGCCTTTTTGAAAGTGTCCCTGATGCCCCGTTCCGATTCGCCGACATATTTTGAAATCAGGGCAGGTCCCTTGACCGATATAAAATTGACCTTTGTCTCATTGGCCACGGCCTTTGCCAGGAGTGTCTTCCCCGTTCCCGGTGGGCCGTAAAGGAGAATGCCCTTTGGCGTATTGATATTTGCCTGTTTGAACATGTCGGGATACTTCAATGGCCATTCCACAGCTTCCCGAATCTGCTGTTTGACCGTCTCAAGTCCTCCAACATCTTCCCAGCGCACATTGGGAATTTCCACGAATACCTCGCGTAAGGCAGAAGGCTCGATCTCTTTCAGTGCTTCGAAGAAGTGATCCATGCTTACTTTTAAATTCATCATGGTTTCATATGGGATATTCGGCATCCCCAAATCAATTTCTGGTAGCGCTTTTCTCAGACAAAGCATAGCAGATTCGCGGCAAAGCGCCTGAAGGTCTGCGCCCACAAAACCGTGGGTAATTTCGGCCAGCTTATTCAGGTTTACGTCTTCAGAGAGGGGCATGCCGCGGCTGTGGACTTCGAGGATTGTGAGTCGGGCATTTTGATCGGGAATGGGTATGGATATTTCCCTGTCAAAACGCCCCGGACGGCGCAGTGCGGGATCCAGCGCCCCTGGTATATTCGTCGCGGCGATGACAATGACATGTCCCCGGTTATCAAGTCCGTCCATAAGCGCCAGGAGTTGCGCCACTACCCTTTTCTCCACGTCTCCCACGACATGTTCACGTTTCGGGGCGATGGCGTCGATTTCGTCAAGAAAGATAATGCTCGGTGCATTCTTTTTCGCCTCCTCAAATATTTGTCGAAGCCGGGCTTCACTCTCTCCATAGAACTTGTGAATAATCTCCGGCCCGTTGATCGTAATGAAGTGCGCATCGGTTTCATTGGCCACAGCCCGTGCAATGAGAGTCTTTCCACAGCCTGGCGGACCATATAACAATACCCCTTTGGGGGCGTCGATTCCCAGTCGTTCGAATACTTCGGGATGCTTTAAGGGCAGTTCTATCATCTCGCGTATCCGATGTATCTCATGACCGAGGCCGCCGATGTCTTCATACGAAAATTTTAAACGTTCGGCAGTTCCCGTTTTTTTCTCATTGATTTTTAACAGGGTCGTGGGATTGATAACTACGACACCTTTTGGAATCGTAGTTTCAACTACAAAATCGGTAAACCGGCTGCCAAAAAGCGTGGCGCGTATCCGATCGCCTGCAATAACAGGAAGACCGTCAAGAAGACTTCCAATGTACTTGCTATCCCGTTCAAGGTTAACTGCGTTGACAGGAGTAAGGACGACATTATCTGCCGGATTCCACGCTGTTTTTTTTAGGGTGACCTTTTCATCAAGACCTATGTGGGCATTACCACGAGTCGGGCCATCGATCTGGATAATTCCTTTCCCCCGATCCTCTTTAAAGGCAGGCATTACCTTTGCAACCGTGCTCTTCTTGCCCGCGATTTCGACAATTTCTCCAATCGTGGTATGTAATCTTTCGATGTCGGCAGGATCGATTCGTGCTAGTCCCCGTCCTACATCCTTTTTTACAGCCTCTGCAACTTTTAAGGTTATTTCATTCATTGTCCACACCTATTCCTGCCGCTAAGGCAACAGACACAAAGATAAAGTAATAGTTCATCTTCGGCAAAAAAATTTAGCACCAACCCCTGTGTAGTGCGAACTTCAGTTCGCAGGACAGCGACATAAATGTCGCGCTACATGTTCCGACTCGTTCGGGTTAGGTATTATTTCACGAGCTTTATTTCAAGTATCCCGTTTTTATACGTGCGTGCCATTTTGTCTTTCGTGAAACTTTCCTTCAGGAGGATTTCTTTATGATATTTCTTTTCGCGTGTCTCTGCTGAAATCTGCAATATGTCGTCTTTCAAATCGATACGGATATCCTTTTCTTCCACTCCCGGCATCTCGGCCACAATCATGGTATGATCTGATTCTTCAAAGATATCTATAAGGGGTTCTCGCACTTCATCTACAACAGCCTCTCCCTTTTTATCCTTATGTATATTGCCAAAGGGTTCTACCTTTATCTTGTCTGCGCCCAACCCGCCCACCTTTATGGAAATGCCGAACAAACCGCTCAGATTTTTGTCCAGACCCTTTATCTCGCCGGTCTTCTGGAACTCCTTTCCTTTTTCTGAGAGGTCTGAAAGTTTTTCTACAAAGTCGCCGAGACCTTTAAAAATGCCTCCCAATCCCAAATCAAACTCACCTCCTGTTTCTTTCTTTCCTGTCTTTTTGGCCGTCATAACGTCCTTCCTTTCTTGAAAAGTATGAATTGCCGGGTCTCCCTCTCAGCATGTGCTTTATAGGATTGACACTCTATAAATATTTCTTCTTTTACAAGTATTTAACAAGGGTGACGAATGGCGAGTGACGAGAGAAATGCCACCCGTCACCTATCACCCGGCACTTGTCATATTTCACGAATCCTCAGTCGGTGACTTCTCTGTAATTTCGGTTGTAGTCTGTATTTTAATCCCATAATTCTTGACCTTATAATGCATGGTCTTATAATCGATCTTGAGTAT
>DBJWYX010000052.1:0-11858 GCA_052360825.1 Candidatus Wunengus sp. YC64 | reverse complement strand
ACTTGACTTAATTAAAAATATAGTTTAAAATCCCTTTTAATAAGTTAAATTTTTGTTGCATAATTTTAAGAAATTTTGCAATTTCCTGGAATTTTTTAGCATAATGCACCTTTGTGTTTATGTTAATAAAAGTAATAGAGAAGGTCGGGAAGGTTTGATCTCAGAAGAATGTCATTTATATTATTAGATTATTAATAAAAAATTGGAGAAATGAGAAAAACAGCATATTAGATGTTTTATAAAACGCATTTTATAGTTATGAAAAATTATTTTTCGATTTTCAGTGTGCTGTTTTGGTTTGGTGATTATCACGTAAAGATGATCATTATGGATCTAAAAGAAATATTTTTTAATAAGTGCAATTTGGTTAAATTAGGAAGCAGGGTACATAAATGGTGGTGTAGCTTTGTGTTTAAAATGTCTTACATGGCTATATTATCCGGGATACATACTATATTTTATGGTACTCACTTTTTAAGAAGTATTTCTAAAAGACAGAAACCTTCATTTCTTTTCTGTTCCAATTGACATTTCTCTTCGGTCGTACCTCTCCAAAAGTTTTATCCAGCTTTATTTTTCCCGATCTTAGTTTCTCATTATCTTTTACACGATGAAGATCGTTTTTATTTATTTTTGGAGGGTAAGCCGATAGATCGGCTCACAAAATAACATGCAAATATCCCAAATACTGATGTACCTCCCTATCCCCGCTTGTATTGCCCTTGGATACTTTATTTGTATCCTCGTTTACAGAAAAAGGCAATCGGCCAACGAAAAGAAGCTAAAGCAACTCATTGAAGAATCAACGAGAGAGGCTGAAAAAGTTAAGAAAGAAGCCGAGCTTGCAGCAAAGGCCGAACTTTACCAGCGGAGGGAGGCTTTTGAGAAAGAAACGCAAGAAACCAGGATGGAATTGAAGCAGCAAGAAAGAAGATTAAGCAAAAGAGAAGACAACCTGGAACGCAAGATGGAGTTACTCACAAAGAAGGAAAGGTACATTGATACGCTTTCTTCTAACTTTGCCTTAAAAGAGAAAAAATTAGATGAAAAAAGACTCGAACTTGAGAAAGTCATAGAAGAAGAAAATAATGCGCTCCTGAAGATATCTCATTTATCCAGGGAAGAAGCTGAAAAGCTTCTGTTGAGCCGGTTGGAAAAGGAACTTGACATCAAATGCGCTGAAGTGATTTCAAAAAAAATAACAGAGGCAAAAGAGAATGCGGAACAAAATGCCGCATCATTAATTAGTACGGCAATCCAAAGATGCGCCGCAACCCATACGGCTGAAAATATTGTAAGCTCGATAGAACTTCCCAATAACGAAATGAAAGGACGCATCATCGGACGTGAAGGGAGAAATATCCGAGCATTTGAAAAAGCGACCGGAATTGATGTTATTGTGGACGACACCCCTGGTGTAATCGTGCTTTCCGGGTTCGATAGTGTGCGACGTGAGATCGCAAGGCAGTCAATGGAGAAATTGATCCTCGACGGCAGGATTCACCCTGCACATATTGAAGAAATTGTGAAAGAAACAGAAAAAGAAATTGAACAGGTTATCCAGGAAACAGGGAAGCAAACGTGTTTTGATTTGAGTATCCATAACGTTCACCCAGAGTTAATAAAATTGCTCGGCAGGCTTAAGTATAGAACGAGTTATGGGCAGAACCAGCTTCAGCATTCTATCGAAGTCAGTAACCTCATGGGTATTATTGCAGGTGAATTAAAACTGGACGTCCCGCTGGCTAAAAGATGCGGTCTTTTGCATGACATCGGCAAGGCTATTGGTCCTGAAATGGAGGGTACACATGCCGTTGCTGGCGCAGACCTTGCAAAACGGTATGACGAAAGACCCGAAGTGGTGAACGCAATAGGCGGCCATCATGAGGAAAAACCGGTTGAATCTATTTATACGGTGCTGGTGAGCGCAACTGACGCCATTTCAGCCGGAAGACCGGGGGCGAGAAGAGAGACCTTAGAAAAATATATCAAACGACTTGAAAAACTCGAAAGTATAGCGACTTCTTTTAGCGGTGTCGAAAGCGCTTATGCCATTCAGGCAGGAAGAGAGGTGCGAATAATGGTGTGCCCTGACAAGGTAAATGATAAGATTGCCGCAAAGATGTGTTACGACATTGCCAGAGAAGTTGAATCACAGTTAGAGTACCCGGGCGAAGTCGTTGTTACGGTCATTCGAGAGACACGCTTTGTTGAACATGCAAAGTAGTGTATATGCATACAGAATTTGATGTAATCGTGGTCGGGGCCGGGCATGCAGGTTGTGAAGCGGCTCTTGCATCAGCACGGATGGGGATGAGCACTGCGCTGCTTACGATAAATCTGGACACGATTGCACAGATGTCATGTAATCCCGCCATTGGCGGCCTTGCAAAGGGTCAATTAGTTCGGGAAATAGACGCCCTTGGCGGAGAGATGGCAAAGGTGACTGATGAAACAGGCATCCAATTCCGTATGCTCAACACCAAAAAAGGCCCCGCCGTCCATTCCCCCCGTGCACAGGCCGATAAAAAAGCCTATCAGTTTTCCATGAAGAATCGGGTGGAGAACCAAAGCAATCTTTTCTTAAGGCAGGAAATTGTTGACGACCTCATCGTCGATAATAAAAAACCAATAGGGCTTATTGGCCAAAGTGGCATAAAATATAAAGCAAAGGCTGTTATCCTTACCACGGGCACATTCCTAAAAGGGCTTATTCATATTGGCGAATTTACGACCGCAGGCGGACGGATCGGAGAACTCTCATCCGAAAAATTGTCAGATTCTTTACGGAGGAACGGGTTTGAGGTGGGGCGACTGAAGACAGGGACGTCTCCGCGTCTCAACGGACGCACCATTAATTATAAACCGCTAACACCACAGTGCGGAGACGAAGATCCCCAACCTTTCTCATTTTCAACAGAAAAGATAGCCTGTTCTCAGGTCCCCTGTTATATTACATACACAAATCCTACCACGCACAAAATTATTACGTCGAACCTGAACCGTGCACCACTCTATACCGGACAGATTAAGTCTGTGGGGCCACGATACTGCCCGTCATTAGAAGATAAGGTCGTTCGTTTCTCAGGGAAAGACCAGCACCAGATATTTCTGGAACCGGAGGGTTTGAATACTTTAGAGGTTTATTGTAACGGCATATCTACCAGTATGCCTCATGACGTCCAGGAGGCTATCGTTCATTCTATTACCGGTTTGGAATCCGCTGAGATTGTGCGGTATGGTTATGCCATCGAATACGATTTTGTGCCGCCAACGCAACTCCATCCGTCGTTAGAAACAAAACTTGTGGAAAACCTTTTTCATGCCGGTCAAATTAACGGAACCTCTGGTTACGAAGAAGCAGCAGCGCAGGGAATCATGGCCGGTATCAATGCGGTCTTAAAAATACAGGGAAAAGAACCTTTTGTCCTCGACCGTTCAGAAGCTTACATCGGTGTGCTCATTGATGATCTTGTTACAAAAGGCACGCAGGAACCGTACCGGATGTTTACGTCTCGCGCGGAATATCGGCTTCTCCTTCGACAGGACAATGCCGACAGAAGGTTAATGAAGTATGGATACCGTTATGGGCTTATCTCTGAACAGCAGTGGGGCAAATTACAGGAAAAAGAACGCACCATTACGGAGATTTTAACCTATATGGATAAAAAAACCGTAGGACCGGATACTTTAACAAAGATATTGAGTCGTCCGGACAGAGGTTTTGATTCATTGCTTGTCATAGATGACGGGCTTCGTCAAAGAGATATCTCAAAAGAAATAAGAGAGCAGGTGGAAATCGAGGTGAAATATAAGGGATACATATATCGCCAGCAGATACAAATAGAGAAGTTCAAAAAGATGGAAGATTATAAAATTCCCCAGGGAATTGATTACTCCAAAATTCCTGAACTCAGAAAAGAATCTCGCCAGAAACTTTCCCACATCCGTCCCATTTCTTTAGGGCAGGCGTCCCGTATTTCAGGGGTATCCCCAGCCGACATTTCAATCCTCATGATCTACGTTGCGGGGAAGATGAAAAAATAAAAATATTGGATTCCTTGTTTACGCTTGAACAATCTCAGGTTTGTAGAAATGGTAGGTATTCTTACCCTTTTTCTTGGAGAGATACATAGCAATGTCAGCCTGTTTGATCAGGCTTTCCGCGTCATTAGCATTGAGGGGAAAGAGGCTAATGCCAATGCTGGCAGTAGTATGAAATTCATACTTCTCTATCTGAAAAGGTTGATCTAATATGGCAAGAATTTTCTGGGCTACGAGGGCGGCATCTTGCGGTTGAACAAGATCAGGAAGGATAATCATAAATTCATCGCCGCCCATACGGGCTACTGTATCACCTTCCCGCACGCACTTAATCAGCCGTCCGGCAACAACCTTCAGCAGCAAATCGCCCATTTGATGTCCTGAGGAGTCGTTGATAGTTTTGAAGTCATCGATATCCAGAAGCATAACAGCCACTACTGTTTTATTTCGTCGTGTGTGAGCCATAGCCATTTGCAGATGGGTTTGGAATAAATTGCGGTTAGGTAATTGAGTAAGGGAATCGTGGTAAGCCATGTTTTTGATGAGTTCTTCCGACTGCTTACGTTCTATTGCATTCCCTATAATTTCTGCCACAATTTGCAGCATTGCAATATCTTCTCCAGACCATTGGCTGGTAGTCTTGATATTGCTAAAACCAATGAATCCGACCAGGATTTTTTTAATAAGGAGCGGTATTATTAATGTTGATTTAACGGATTTTCTTTCAAGCTCTGCCTTTTCTGCGGAGGCTTCGGATGTCATTTGGGATACATCGTCAATGTGAATGACGTCTCTCGTTTTCAAATTTGCCATCAACCAGGGAAAAGCGGTAGATGGGATATTTTGGAGGTGCTGTATTTCAGCAGTCACTCCCATATCACACCACTCATGGGTATTAACTGTAATCTTATCGTTATCCCGGAACTGGAAGAGGCATACCCTACCTGCCTTGCACAATCTGCCGGCATCTGCCAGCGAAGCGGAAACGGCGGCGTCAAAATCAGAAAGGGTAACAAATCGTTTGGAAATAGCGGCAACGGTTTTTTCAAAATCCGTTCTGCGCCTGAGGATTTCTTCTATCTGTTTGCGCTCGGTTATATCCTGAATAGTGCCGTGCATCTTAGTTGGATTGCCTGCATGGTCAAATACAACTTCAGCCTCTGAATGAACAAAACGCTGCGAACCATCCCGCAAAACGATTCTATAGTCGCTACTATAAGGTTTCTTTCTGGATAAGGCATCAAGAACCGATTTCTTTACAAATTCTCTATCTTCAGGATGTACAAAGTTTAAATATGCCTCATAGGTGAAATCAACTGATTGTGGCGTTAAGCCAAGGATGCGATACGTTTCATCTGACCAATATAACCTGTTTGTTGCTATATCTCGTTCCCAGCTTCCCAAGTGTGCAATTCGCTGGGCATTGGCAAGATTGGCTTCGTTGCTTTTCAGTGAATCCTCCATCCGTTTGCGGTCTGTAATATCCAGAATTACACCGATTAAACCGGCCAGTTTACCGTTTCGACCAAAGAAAACCGCTTTATGGAAGATAACGTCACGGACAGAACCATTACTGTGCTTCACGCGGGATTCGTAAACCTGATTACCCATGCCTCGGAATAAGGCTGCGTCCGCTTCATAGTAGCGGTCAGCAAGTTCCTTAGGCGCAACTTCATAGACCGTTTTCCCGATGATTTCTCCCTTCTGCATCCCTAAAAAGCCTTCAAATGCCTCGTTACAGCCTATATATTTTCCATCCTTATCCTTATAAAATACTGGCACAGGAATCGAATCCATAAGGGCTTGCAGAAACTGTTCGCTATCGTTTATTGTTTCCTCAGATTTTTTGCGTTCAGATATTTCTTCGTAGAGTTTCTCTGCTTGTTCAAGCGCTGTTTTCTCATAAGCCTCAAGTAACTGCTTCAGAGATGCCATTTGAGACCCGAGATATTGAGTTTCTGCATTTTCAGAGACGGAATTCATAAAAACTTTTTCAGTCTGAGTAAATACTATCGCTTCAAATGGCAATACCGCTACTTTTACATTCAGCGCCAGGGTCTTGAAAAGACCTGCCACCCACTCAGTAACCGGAACTTTAAGGAACATAATAATCGCAAAAATGTCTCCCGATGGAAACACCCCGCCAAACCCTAAAACAGATTTTATCCCGTAGGGTATGACAAATTCTCTCTGAGCAGGAATGTAAGGACTGCCAATCGCATCGGGCACGTAGAAAACGTTGTAAGTATTCTGCTCTGTATCCAGCAGAAGTTTTGTATCGGGTTTGATAACCATGCCAATGCTTAAACCCAACTGTGCAATAAGGTTTCTGATCATTGGTATCTGGTGGACTGTCTGTTCGCTCGGCAGCGGAATTGCTTTGTGCCCTTTTGAGGTATTTCTTGAATTCCACTCCGGATTTTCCCCAACGGTAGCCAGGAGAGTCAGACACTTCATATCTGGTGAAACAGGATCGTTTCCCAACATATTCCTGGAAAAGCTTTGAAGTTCAGGATCGAGTTTTTCGTAGGTGTGAGTTTTGAAAAAGCGAACTAACGCACATGCCCGATTGCCGCTTTGCCCATCGATTAGATTTTCGTATAAGTGGTGAACGATTCTACTGGCTGCTTCTTCCATACTTTTGGCGCCTTTGCCAATAGTGCGTAATACTTTCCCGCATTCAGTCATGTCATGAATAGTAAAATTTACTAAGTCATAGATCGCAGACTTTTCATTTTGCGTATTCACGCTCTTTCTCCATCCACTTCATTTTTAAAAAGTATTTATAAATATTCCGTGATAATCGTACACTATTAATTGCTAATGGGAAAGAAATAAATTTTTCGTTTCAGGCAAAAATATTTTGACAGGGGGTGGGAATATAAATCTGGAACTCATGAACTCAGGAAAATATGAAAATATGAATCAGGTAATATTTCATTAGGGTGGTTGTGATAGTAAACTACCGGTAGTTTCAGGCGGAAAGAGGACACAGATCTCCCATCTCAACGTAGATATTGTTTGGCGGATGCTCCCCACTTTTTAATCCTGATAATCGTTCGACTGATCCTTCGACAAGCTCAGGATGCAGTGCCGTTCATGGTGAGTCTGTCGAACCATCACGACGAAGTCCGCGTTTATCTGTGTCCAAAAGAAAATTCTAAACGATCAAATCACAATTCTTCACCTGTGCAATCTGCTCTGGTTTCTGTTCTTACATTTAAAAACTCGACTCGTTATAATTACGTAATATTCATGGTCATCAGGAATTCGGCGTTGGTCTTTGATTTTGCCAGCCTGTTTTTGAGCAGTTCCATGGCTTCGACGGGATTCATTTCATTGAGCACCTTTCGGAGCATCCACATACGTTTGATTTCATCAGGGTTTACGATCAATTCTTCCTTTCGGGTGCCAGAACGGGTAATGTCAATAGCCGGGAATAATCTGCGGTCTGCCAATTTTCTGTCCAGATGAAGTTCCATGTTACCTGTGCCCTTGAATTCCTCAAAGATAACCTCATCCATCCTGCTCCCCGTATCTATCAAAGCTGTCGCGATAATGGTAAGACTGCCGCCTTCTTCAATATTCCTTGCTGCGCCGAAGAATCTCTTGGGTTTCTGGAGTGCACTGGCATCCACACCGCCTGAAAGGATTTTTCCGCTGTGAGGGACTTCGGTATTGTATGCACGTGCTAACCGGGTAATGGAGTCAAGCAAAACGACGACGTCCCTGCCGTATTCAACCATCCGCTTTGCCTTTTCAATTACCATTTCGGCTATCTGAATGTGCCGGCTGGCAGGTTCATCAAATGTTGAGCCAATGACCTCAGCGTCAACAGACCGATCCATATCGGTTACCTCTTCAGGCCTTTCATCAATTAACAGGATAATCAAATAAACCTCAGGATGATTCTTGGTAATACTGTTTGCAATTTTTTGTAGTAACACGGTTTTCCCCGTACGCGGAGGCGCTACAATTAAACCTCTTTGTCCCTTTCCAATAGGGGTAACCAGGTCCATAATCCTTGTTTCAAGCTCGGCGGAGTCTTTTTCTAAAAAGAGTCTTTCCGCGGGATGCAACGGTGTCAGATCATCAAAAACAATCTTTTCACCCATGATCTCCGGATTCTCAAAATTGATAGCCTCTACCCGCAACAATGCAAAGTACCTCTCCGTATCCTTGGGCGGTCTGATCTGACCTGATACTACCGCTCCCGTCCTTATCCCAAATCGGCGGATTTGAGAAGGGGAGATGTAAATATCGTCCGGGCAGGGTAAGTAATTGTAATCCGGCGACCGTAAAAATCCAAATCCTTCCGGAAGCACCTCAACAACGCCCTCTCCGTACATAAGACCATTCTGATTGACCCGTTCTTTAAGAATTTTAAAGATCAGGTCTTGTTTCTTTAACCCTGTGTACTCTTTAATGCCTTCTCTTTTTGCCGTATCCTGTAATTCTTTGATGGTCATCTTTTGCAATTCAGTGATGTGCATTTCCCCTTTTTTTATTTCTTCGTATTTTTCGTTTGTTTCCTGATCTACTACTACAGGTTCTTTTTTACCGCTCGTTACTGCCATAAAATTTTCCTCCTTAATTATAAATTAGGTTTTGCCACAGAGGACACAGAGAGCACAGAAGAAAATCCTCTGGGGTCCCGGTGACCTCTATGGCTGTTTTTAAATTCCTTAAACTAAATTTCTTCGATGTAGAGTTGCCAGAAGTCCTTGACTTGTCTAAAGGTGTTGTCTACCGTAAAATTATTGTCAATAATGTAATCTGCTTTCTTTTTTTTATTTTCCAAAGCCATTTGGAACCGTTCTCTTTTGTCCAATTCCTCGTCTTTCCAATGCCTGCTGATTTTGCTTCGCTCCAGCCTGTGACTTCTGCCGGTATTTACAAAAATAATGAAATCACATATCGAGGAGAGGTCAGATTCCTCTAACAATGCGGCGTCAATGACAATAGCCTTTCGTCTCCCCTGTCTTTCAATTTCAGTAATCTTTGATTTTATCCGCTCAATGACGATGGGATGCAAGATGCTGCAGAGGTCATCTAAACATGTCTTGTCCTGAAATACAATTTCCGCAAGTCTTGAGCGATCAATTTTGCCATAGATATCCTGAACCGTGTTCCCAAACCTTTCCACAATTTTATTTTTCAGTTCTTGCATAAGAAACAGTCGATGACACATCTCATCGGCATCGATATATTCAGACCCCAGGGAAGCAAGCATGCGACCTATGGTGCTTTTCCCGCTCGATATGCCGCCTGTTATGCCAATGATCTTGGGGTGACGGTTCACTCTGTTTCCATCCAGTTTTTCCCGGTCTTTATGTTTATCTTTACGGGAACGTTCAGGGTGACTGCATGACTCATTTCCTCTTGTATCATGGAACGTGTTGACGCTAGTTTGTTTTCCTTTACTTCAAAGAGTAATTCGTCATGTATTTGGAGTATCATCTTTGCCCCATACTCACCCTTCTTCAGTTTTGCATGGATGTTATTCATGGCGACCTTGATTAAATCAGCCGCAGTGCCTTGAATAATCGTATTGACTGCAATGCGTTCTGCAAGGTTTCTGCGTTTCTTGTCTTCAGAATGAATATCAGGGACAGCCCGTTTTCTGTTAAAAAGCGTTTGTACATAACCACACGCTTTTGCTTCTTCTATAACCGTATCTCTATATTTTTTAACTCCGTGATATAAACTGAAATAGGCATTGATAAACGCCCGGGATTCTTCCAGGGTCAGTCCGGTGTCCCTGGAAAGCCCAAATTCACTGAGTCCATAAATGATTCCAAAATTAACTGCCTTTGCATTCCGTCTCATCTCTGAGGTCACGCCTTCTATTGGTACGTTATAAATGGCAGAGGCCACAACTGAATGGATATCCTTGTCCTGTTGAAACGCCGTTATCAAAGCATCATCTTCAGAAAAATGTGCAAGAATGCGTAATTCTATCTGTGAATAATCAGCCGATAAAAAAAGAGTGTCTTTCTCAGAAGGAACAAAGGCGCGTCGGATTTCCCTCCCAATATCAGTACGAATGGGGATATTTTGAAGGTTAGGCTCACTGCTGCTGAGTCGTCCTGTGGCTGTCACTGTCTGATTGAACGAGGTATGTACCCTACCTGTGCTCTGATTTATCATGTCCGGTAAGGCATCGACATACGTATTTTTTAACTTGGTGAGTTGTCGATATTCCAGCACTAATTTTGGCAAGGCATGACGCCAAGCAAGGGTGCTCAGGACGTTTGCATCTGTCGATGAACCCGTTTTGGTTTTTCGCAAACGCGGTAATTCGAGCTTTTCAAAGAGAATTTCACTCAATTGCCTGGGCGAATCAATATTAAACTCGTGCCCGGCTGAAGCATAAATTTCCTTTTCGAGTTGCTGTAATTTTGTGGTTAACCGGCAGGACATCTCTTTTAAAACATGGGTTTCCAGCGGGATCCCATTCCATTCCATCTCTGCCAAAACGTAAATCAGGGGAATTTCAATATTCTGGAACAGATGCCATAGTCCTTCTTTTTTTAGCAGTGGTTCTATGATATTTGCCAATCGGTATGCAACATCGGCGTCCTGACAGGCATATTGACAAACCTTGTCAACCGCTACCTGATTCATCGTAATCTGTTCTTTCCCTGAACCAATTAACTCCGAGGTAGTTATCGTCTTATACGACAGATACTCAAATGCTATGTCGTCCAGGTTATGATTTCTTTTCACGGGATTCATTAAGTATGAAGCAATCATGGAATCGAATGCAATTCCCTGTAAGTGAATATTATTATTTCTGAGCACCAGGAGATCGTATTTAATATTCTGACCAATTTTCTTGATGTTTTCGTCTTCTAACACGGTTCGTATTTTTGGAAGCACGGTGTTTGCATCCAAATGTTCTATTCCATTCGGTGTCATCAAAGGCAGGTAATACGCCTCCCTCGTTTGCCAGGAAAACGAGATACCCACAATCTGTGCCTGGAGGGGTTTGACGTTGGTTGTTTCCAGGTCGATGGCAAATACTTTCTGATTCTTTAATTGCTCAAAGAATTCATGGAATTTTTCACCGGTATTTATAAGGTGATACTGTGTTTCCTCGGTCTTTGCCGTTGCAACCATGTCTGTAAGGAGTGTATTGAATCCAAATTCCCTGAACAGTTTTTTGAGTTTAGTGTTTTCAGTCGTATCTAACTTGCAGGCATTCATATCTATCGGGATAGGGATTTCGCTATAAAGTTTTAAAAGTTTTTGAGAAAACCTTGCCTGATCAGAAAATAACCTTAAATTTTCTTGCCTTTTCTTTCCGGAAATTTGATCGATGCTTGAAAGGACGGATTCCAGAGACCCCCATTTTTGGATAAGTTCCAACGCAGTTTTATTGCCAATGCCTGGCACGCCGGGCACATTGTCCGAGGAATCTCCCGAAAGGGACAGAACGTCAACTACCTGTTCCGGACGAATGCCTTTTTCCCTATAAAGGGTTTCCTGGTCGATCATCACCCCTTTTTTTGCATTAAATATCTTTACCTGTGGGCTTAATAATTGTTCCATGTCTTTGTCTGAAGTTGCTATGATGATTTCAAGGTTTTTTTCGGATAGTTTTTTTACCAGGGCGCTAATGATATCATCGGCCTCATAACCCCTGGCTGCATAAATAGGAATATTGTGCGCCCTGACGACCTTATAAATTAAGGGAATCTGCGCCTGTAACTCAGCAGGCGTTGGTTTACGGTTTGCTTTATATTCAGCGTAACTGTTATGTCTATGAGTGGCATATTTTGTGTCAAATACCACTACTACATACTCAGGGT
>DBJWYX010000051.1:5095-11887 GCA_052360825.1 Candidatus Wunengus sp. YC64 | reverse complement strand
TGAGCCCTTTGGGCTATCAATATCAGCAGGTGTTGGGTTTATCGAACCACTCCACTCTTGAGCTTTTACCTAAAATTGAAACATCTTCCCTTAATTCAATGACATTGCCAGCCAGGGAGGAATTATGGGAGGGTAATATATTTTAAGTATCTGTTGTAACTACTCTGTGTATCTCCAATACCTGATCAATCAAGTTTGGCAAGGCTTCTATTGAAAGCATTGTTGCGGCATCCGAAAGCGCTTTTTCCGGGTTTTCGTGCACTTCCAGGAACAATCCATCGCATCCCGTTGCAACAGCGGCTCTGGCAAGCGGGATAACCATGTTTCTCTCACCTCCGGAAACACTTCCCTGACCGCCGGGTAATTGAACACTGTGTGTAGCATCATAAATAACAGGGTAACCTAATTCACGCATTATAACTAACGACCGCATATCGCTGACCAGATTATTATAACCAAAGCACGTACCTCGTTCGGTTAATAGAATCTGTTCGTTTCCCGTACTTCGTACTTTTTCGACAACTGACTTCATATCCCAGGGCGCCAAAAATTGCCCTTTTTTGATATTAATTGGTTTGCCCGTCTTTGCCGCAGCCAGAATCAAATCAGTTTGACGACAGAGAAATGCAGGTATCTGGATAATATCGAGTGTTTCCGATACGATTGGAATTTCTTCTTCATTATGGACATCAGAAAGTATCGGTAGGTCCAACCGTTTTTTAATATCAGCCAAAATCTTTATACCTTCTTTGACGCCGGGCCCCCGATACGAATTGCCAGATGTCCGATTTGCCTTATCATACGATGCCTTAAAAATAAAAGGCAATTTTTTTGCCTGAAAAATGGTCTTTAATTGATCTGCCAGTTTCAAACAGCTTTCATGGGTCTCTATGACGCATGGACCTGCAATGAAGGCCAGTGGCTGTCTTTGGCCTATAGCCAGATTTCTTACGTTTACAATTTTAACCTTTTGACTAAGCATAAATAAACAATCTTGCGCAAACAATACGAGGATACGGCAAAATACGATAAAGTAATATAAATAACAATTCGAGATGTGTCAATATAATATAAATATACTAAAAATGGGTTGCTACCTCTTAGTTCTGTGTGTAGAATAGTGCCCTATATATTCGCACGCATTCATTCATAAATATGAGGTGACATACATGAGGAACAAGATAGTTGTATTTGTATTTTTGTTGTGTGGAATATCTTCCACTGCGTTTGGACAGTTTTATGATTATGAAGCCCCGGAGATTAAACTAAAATCCGGCTTACCGAGCGTTTTTGCCGTAGAGAGCGTCCGGCAAATAACGGATGCAGAGCAGGAGTCCGTACTAAATATCAGTGTTACGGTAAAGAAAGGAAAGATTGAGTCTGTCAGCAGAGACGGAGGATGCTGGGTCGTTACCGTAAGAACCAGCAGCAAAGAAGCTTCAACGTATTTGATAAAGGACAGTCAATTCAAGATTGTAGGAGAAGAATCGAAAAAAGTCATCGTTAACGCCATTCACTGGAAAGACGGAAATTAAGGGCATATGAAGGTATATTTTATAGGCGCAGGCCCAGGAGACCCTGAGTTAATAACGATTAAGGGATTCAAGGCTATCCAACGATCCGGATATTGCATTTATGCCGGTTCTTTAGTAAATAAAGAATTACTTAATGCCCTTCCGTCCCACGCAAAGATATACGATTCTTCTGATATGCGTCTGGAAGAAATGGTGGTTGTTTTTAAAGAAGCATTTAGGCAGAATGCTGACGTTGCAAGGATACACTCAGGAGACCCATCAATTTACGGCGCAATGCAAGAGCAGATGCATGCACTTGACGAACTAAGAATTCCTTATGAGGTTATTCCCGGAGTCAGTTCCTTTGTTGGCGCCGCAGCGGTTTTAAAACAAGAACTAACTCTTCCCGGAACCACACAAACCATTGTGATTACTCGCATGGAGGGGAAAACCCCCATTCCCGAAAAAGAACACCTTGGTAAACTGGCAACCACTACTCCCACGATGTGTATTTTTTTGAGTATCGACAAAATCGATGAGGTTGTAAAAATACTCATTCCCCATTATGGTAAAGACTGCCCCGTGGCCGTGGTATATAAGGCAACCTGGCCTGAGCAGAAGATTGTATGCAGTAAACTCATTGATATTGCTGAAAAGGTTAAGCAGGAATCGATTAAAAAATCAGCGCTCATCATTGTCGGATGGGTATTTGAAAAAGAGTTCGAAAGGTCTGTATTGTATACTCAGGATTGGGAAAAAAGCTAAAAACCCTGGCAGAGTTGGTTGTTTCTGATTCCGAAAATGAGCATTCTAATATTCAAGAACTCTTTGCAGAACAATTCTTGGGAAAAATATTTATTGAAAAAATCCAGAAAATACTTGATTCAGGAAGTCATTTAATGTATTCTAACCCAAGAAAATAGCACATTTGATATATCGTACTCATATCACGTAAACCATTTTTATGAAAGGAGGATGTTGAATGAATAAGCAGGAATTGGTTGAAGTTGTGGCAAAAGAATGTGAGGTATCAAAGGCTTGCGGGGAAAAAGCGGTAAACGCTATTTTAGACGGTATAAAGAATGGCGTTAAAAAGACGAAAGAAGTCCGCTTGATTGGATTTGGCACTTTTTCAGTAAGAACCAGGAAGGCACGGAAAGGGCGCAATCCTCAGACAGGGGCTGTGATTAACATCAAGGCCAGTAAAACGGTAAAATTTACCCCGGGACAAGATTTCAAGAATGCTGTAAACAAATAAACAGTTCACATTAAATATATAACAAAAAAAGCAGGCTTTAAGGCCTGCTTTTTTTGTTTGTTTCTCATTTCTTCAGTAACATTCGCCCATTACGTTTTTTCCGAGGACGTCTCTACAGGTTCCAGGGTTTGTTGTCTGCGAGTGACTCTACGTTCATTTTCAGTAAGGAGCTTCTTCCTCAACCGAAAGGTTTTGGGTGTAATCTCTACCAATTCATCATCCTCAATATACTCTAAGGCCATTTCAAGTGAAAATTCTCTGGGTGGAGGAAGTTTGATTCCCTTATCCGCAGTAGCGCAACGAATATTGGTCGCCTTTTTGGCCCTGATGACATTTACCGAAATATCGTTCTGTTCACAGTGTTCACCAACTACCATCCCCTCGTACACACGATCTCCTGGTTTTACAAACATGGTACCTCTGTCCAGTAATCCATCCAGGGCATAAGCGGTTATCTCGCCGAGAGCCATAGAAATCAATACACCCTGTATGCGATGGGCAATATCACCTTTGTAATGTTCATAGGCATAAAAATTATGATATATCACTGCTTCTCCACGTGTGGCGCTCAAGAGGCGGTTCCTGAGACCGATCAAGCCACGGGAAGGCACCTTGAACTCGAAGTGAGTAATATCCTTATCGGTATCCATAGTGAGCATTTCTCCCTTCCGCGCACCGAGCATAGAGATCACCTGGCCCTCATATTCTTTAGGCACATCGATCACAACATATTCTATAGGTTCTGCTTTTTCGCCTTCCAATTCCTTAAAAATAACCTTGGGTTTGGAAACCTGTAGTTCGTATCCCTCCCTCCGCATATTTTCAATCAACACGGACAGGTGTAAAAGTCCGCGCCCGGAAACACGAATAGCATCCGGCGTTTCTGTGTCTTCCACCTTGAGGGCTACGTTTGATCGCAGTTCCCTATAAAGCCTTTCCCTCAGGTTTCGGCTGGTAACGTATTTACCATCCTGACCACAGAAAGGAGAATTATTAACTGAAAATATCATCGAAAGCGTAGGCTCATCAATACTAATTTTTGTCATTGCCTGTGGATTATCGATAGAGGCAATTGTATCGCTGATGTCAATATTCTCAATCCCGGTTAACGCAACAATATCTCCGGCCTTGGCTGATTTTACCGGCTCTTTTCCTAACCCTGTAAAAGTAAATAATTCAGTTATCCTATGCGTCGTATGATTGCCATTTTTGTCGATTCTCGTAACTTGCTGGCCTGTGTTGATACTCCCCATAAAGATTTTCCCTATTCCAATTCGGCCAACATAATCATTATAATCCAGCGAGGTTATCTGCATCTGCAAAGGCGCACCGGGATCACCACTTGGCTTAGGAACGTAATGCAAAATTGCATCGAGCATCGGTATAATATCTTTATTGTCGCCTTCTAAGGTCAATCTTGCATACCCTTCCCGGCCGCTGGCATAAATCACGGTAAAATCCAACTGTTCATCGGTTGCATTGAGCTCAACGAAGAGATCGAACACTTCGTTCAGCACCTCCTCGCAACGGGCATCAGGTCTGTCAATCTTATTGATTATCACAAGCGGTCTCAGATTATAACTCAACGCCTTACGGAGCACAAAACGCGTCTGGGGCATCGTCCCTTCGGCTGCATCCACCAGCAACAGTACGCCATCTGCCATCTTGAGTACGCGCTCCACCTCTCCGCCAAAATCAGCATGGCCTGGAGTATCAATAATGTTAATCTTTACATCCTTATAGTTAATAGCGGTATTCTTGGCAAGGATCGTAATCCCTCGTTCGCGCTCCAGATCGTTGGAATCCATAATCCTTTCCACATTTTGAATCTGCTGATTAGACCGGAATGTGCCGCTCTGCTTGAGCATTTGATCTACAAGGGTAGTTTTGCCATGGTCAACGTGGGCAATAATTGCCACATTACGGACGTCGTCTCTTACTATTTGTGTCATATTACTCCTTAAACTAAATATCTTTCTCTTTGATATTTTATGTTTTTTCTGTGGTAAAATAAACTAAATAAAAAAGCCGCAACGATAAATCGTAGCGGCTCTATATTACAACATATTCACATGAGTTAGTCATCAAGCCATACAACTACGCCAGACGTAATTAGTAATATTTTACAAACAAATCCTTTATTGTCAACAAAAATGTTGGGTTTCATACCTCAACCCAATCTACCCGCATAATCTTCGCGGGTTCAGGTTGCAAACCTGAACCCACCAAAAAGTCTGCCAATGGCGGGAGATAAACCACCCGCTCTACGGATTCCGACTCGTTCTGGCTAGGTATAAAAATCAGCATTGTCCGGTTAGAAATTTGCATGTACCGGCTTTTGTCATACCCGAATGCTTTTACCGGGTATCCAGAGGCTCATCCATCCCAGATTCCCGCTAAAGCTTGTCCTCACATGGTGTTCGCGGGAAACACGCGGGAATGACAGCTTTAGAGCAATGGAATAAAACGCGCAAATTCCTATATAATGCACCTATTTCTTTACCGTTACACTCACTGACTTCTTAAACTCTTCCACATGAAACGTAACCCTTGCACTCCCCGTCTTTTTCTTTGCCTTTATCGTAAACACGGCCTGGCCATCCTCATCCGTTTCCTGGCTTGCGGGTGAGACAGAGACGAGTTTACTTCCCCTGCTGACCTTTGCCGTTACCTCCTTCCCCTCTACAGGACATCCATTTGTACCCGTAACCGACACCGTTACCTCACTACTCTCGTTCTTCTTGAGACTTAACTTGCCCGATGACAATGCCATCTTCCGTGCCGTGCATTCAACGGGAGACGGTGTCGGCGCAATCGATGGCAGAGGGGTTAGTGTGGCAACAGGTGACACTGTTGGCATGGGTGTGCCAGCACCTGTCACCAGGCAGCTGGCGCTTACCACTCTTGGGGCGCCCGTCGTGTTTATCTTGTCCTCACACCATGCCGTCAGCGTATCGCCGCCGTTCGCCTGGATGCGGTCGTAATCCAGCGTGGCGCTGGAGCTGACCCGGATCGAGCCTTTGAAAGCACCCGTATCTACACCCGTCTCTACAAACCTTATCTTTGCCCTATTGAACGACGACGTCTCTATGTACGCATGTTCCAGCAGCGTATCCACCTTCGTTGCGTCCTCGTTTTCCTCTGCATCGACATGCGTTACCACGGCATAAGAACCCACGGTGTATGATTCGGCATCGAATTTCAGGGCTGCATCAGAACAGCTGAACCGCAGCGTTTTTATAATTGTTGAGGCATACGACGTGATGTCCGTATAGACGACCGTAGCCGTGCCGCCATGCACGGTCTTTATCGTACCGATGTTTGACCTTGTACCGGAATTTGCTCCTCCAGTCGTGGTTGTGCCTGTTTTAATGGTCGCCAGGAACGTCCCGCTGTTTACGGCGTTCTCCGTCAGGTCTAACGTGAGGTCGTCGCCGGCATAGTAATTGAGCGCCGCGACCTTGAGGGCGGTGGTTAATGTATCTTCTGATGTTGCATTGGTATCCCGGTCGGCATCCACTACGGTAACGGCAACGGTATCACCGGACAGATACGCCACCTCCTTGCTCAGGCTCAGGTCGGCAGGCGGTGTTGGCGTAATTGCCGGAGTCGGCGACGCAACCGGTGTGGGCGAGGGTATGAATGCAGGCGTTACAGTTGACGTAGTCGTGGGCGTAGGAACGACGGGGGCTATCTCCGTGGTAAAGCTCCATGAGTAGTTAGAATCCAGGGTTGTCCCTGCCGCGTTTGCCGCCTGCGCCTTTGTCGTTATCACAGCCGTGTAGGTGGTGTCGTATGAGAGGGAAGACGCCGGGGTAAATATAGCCTTGTAGTAGTCTGTGCTTACGGAACCTGTGGCACTACCTACGTCACTGCTCAGTTTGAAGACCTCCGTGGTCAGGGTGGAACCGTTCATAAGCAGGGAAAAGGTTACAGAAACCGCCGTGTTCGTCCCCACTCCCGTTGCGCCACTGGATGGACTCGCGGAGATTACCGTCAGGGGATATTTCGTTCCGCCGC
>DBJWYX010000051.1:0-5085 GCA_052360825.1 Candidatus Wunengus sp. YC64 | reverse complement strand
TAAAAGATGCCTCGCTGCCGGTGGACGTCCCGGAGGAATTATTCGCGGCAATACGGTAATAATATATCGTGTCGGCTGATAGACTGCTGACGGTGCTGCTTACTGCCGATGTGCTTGATCCGGTGATGGTCGTCTGTGTTGATGTGCCTGTATATGTGCCACTGGCAATGCCGTACTGGAATAATGCCGTCGTTGTTGTACCATTCGTGCTAACTGTGCCGTTGAGTATAGCAGAGCTTGTTGTCACACTTGTAGCTGAACCTGTCGTCACCGAAGGTCGATCATAGAGGGTACCCGTAAACGAACCCATTGCATACCCATCGTAGCTGCCGCCGGTATAATAGGAATAGAAGGTACCCGGAAATGAACCCATTGCATACCCATCATAGCTGCCGCCGGTATATTGGGCAAAAAGCATACGGCCGCATACAAAGCTCATCACCACCGACACTATCAACACCGTTACGATATTACATCTCATTTTCGACCCGCCTTGATGAATTACAGATTTCACAGACCACACAGAGAGAATTATTATAGGTTTTTGTTGGGTTTCGTACCTCAACCCAACCTACATCTGCCCTATACAGATTATGCGTGCTGTATATCAGATGATAGATGCTCTTTAAAGGACGCATAATTCAACGTTCAGGTGTAGGGTGGATTAAGGCGCTGTCTTTTGCGCCGAATCCACCAATAACGTTCCCAGGAAATGGTGGATTCGCTGTCGCTTAATCCACCCTACTTGACTCATGGGCTTGTTGTCCAAATAAACTCATGGGTTCAGGTTACAAACCGTTCGGCTGAGCTCACGACGAAACCTGAACCCGCCGGGAGGAACCCACCCCTAGCCCCTCCCAAGAGGGGAATACAAAAAGTCCCCTCTTGGGAGGGGACTTCGTCGTGAGCTCAGTCGAACGATTTAAGGGGTGGGTGAACTGTTATGAAAATTCCTATACAATCAGGCTAACCCAACGAACCTTATAACCTCACGTGCTGGCGCTTGCCTCACCCCGCCTGCCTACTGATTTACACCCCTAAGGAGCGAGCCTCACACACCGAAACCCAAAAGTGCTGAACCGCATGTCATTCTGGTAGGACGCATAGGTACGGTCAGACACACGGGCGAACGTAGCATCAGAGAGCCAATCACCGCCACGATAGCCTGTCCCTGAGGCTGAGGCGCTTGGCCAACTGCCGGCGTCGGCATTTCCCGTACTATCTAATACGCCGTCCCCATGCGACCCGGTAAATGACCTGCCGTCGACATTCCCTATCGTTACACACCTCTGCACCAAGTTCCCACTCATCTCCATGATGCCATAGTACGTCGCCCCTGCCGTCTCACGTGTGCTGTTTGAGGTCGCAAAACACCCCACACGCATCGGGCCTTGCACTGATGCATGGGACTCGTAAACACTGTTTGCTGAGGAATTGCTCGCCATCTCGTTGCCCGCGCCACTGTTGGTAATACCCGTCGCCTGGGTAATACTCGTACTCCCCCATGCATATTCATCGGCTACCGTAGCGGCTGTGCCCCGGCACGCCTTTTCGAATTCCAATTCGGTCATTGGCCGCAATGCCGCCCAATCCGCATACGCCGCACCGTCTGCCCAGGAAAGACAGTTGCAGGCAATTGCTAGTCCGTCGTCAAAGTCTCCACCTATTCCATTACCGTTATAATCGCAATAAAAGGTGATTGTGCCCGTTGCCGGTATGGTAGCATCGCAGCGAATACCATTCCGGTACACCATAGATGAAGTATTACTCACCACATAGCGGTTGGTTACACTCGTTATTCCTGATGCTAAATTGGTTCCGGTACGTGTGTTTTGCTGTGTTCGATCCAGCGTTTTCAGGAAATCCACGTACTGCTCCTGCGTAATCGCGTACTTCATGCAGTAAAAGGCATTGTAACCTTTGGGGAATGCCGCAGTAATGGTGCCAAGCCGATCTCCTCCACTAGCGCTCGAACTATAATACAAATTGTTCGTATTTGACCCAACGGTAATCACATTCTCTGAACTTACAGCATATGTGCCAGGTGTGGTGGGATACTGGTAAAATTCCGATGTCCCTACACCACCTGAACCCAGAGAAAAACTCCCCTGCGGCACATACACCATCTCGGTAGCGATGGCATTGAGCGTCACCTGCGCATCATCTGCCACGCCATCCGTGCCGTAGTTCCACCTGAGCCGTGCGTCACTTAAGCTGACCGTGCCCGACCCATCCGCACTCCGGTAGATGAACGCCCCCTTCCCGTCCGATGACGGGGTGATTGTCGACCCCGATGGCGCTGTGTGTTGGCTTGCCGTAGCGGAAAGGGTGGCATGCTGCCAGTCACCGCTGCCCACCTTATATTTCACGAACACCCACACGGCGTCCCAGTTGTTTGGGGCGCTGCTTGTACGCCACGAGTTCTCCCAACTAGTGTCGAATTCTACCAGGACATAGTCATTTGAGGCGTCCTGTCCCGTCATTGTCACATTCGAGACAGCGACATTATTAGCAAATGCGGACGACGAGATGAACAGGGCACTCAGCGCCAGAAATAAATAACGCTGTATCGTTGTTACCATACGGTCAATCCTCCTGTGTTGTAAAATAACCCACGAAACAAAAAAACGCCTTTCCCGGCATCTCATGCCAGAAAAGGCGTCTTTATACGTACTAATAACGATAATACTTCGTTAATTTGGTTTGGTTTGGTTTGGTTTGGTTTGCAATGGATATACCATTTGCTTACCTCAGAAAAAATTATTTAGCAGAAATGTACGATGGATCAAGCGAAGCAGACCCATCAAAAATAAATTTATATTTTGAAAATTTTTCCAGCATTGTCCGGTTAGGAATTTGCATGTACCGGCTTTTGTCATACCCGAATGCTTTTATCGGGTATCCAGAGGCTCGTCCATCCTAGATTCCCGCTAAAAACATGCGGGAATGACAGCTTTAGAGCAATGGAATAAAACGCGCAAAAACTTAACCGGACAATGCTGATCATACATCGAAACTATACGCCTCTTGCCAGAGGCTCCCAGATATATTTATGGAGTTGGAGCTGAAATCGCACATCGAGATTGTCTTCCAAAATCCATTGAACAACCGTTTTAGGAGAAATTGCGCCAAAGGCGGTTCCTACTAGCACTCTGGCAATTTTGGATAAATTATATTTCTGAATTACGGCCTTCGTCCAGTCATAATCATTCCGTGAACTTAAAACGAATTTCACCTCATCCAGCTTGGCCAGATAGTCGATATTTTGCCAGTTCATCAGATGACTCATATTACTGTCAGGACACTTGATATCCATAATTTTAATGGCTTTTTGAGGTATCGTGCGGATGTCATAGCTCCCGTTCGTTTCGACTAAAACAGTGTAATTTTTATCCAGTAACGCTTCAAGTAAAAGCGGCGTGTCATTATTTGACAGCGGCTCACCTCCTGTAACACAAACTATTTTAGTCTTGAATCTGGCAATACATTCAAGAATAGCACTCAAGGACATTTCATTCCCTTCTTCATAGGCGTAAGTGGTATCGCAGTAGTTGCAACGTAAATTACAACCTGTTACACGTATGAAGGCGCAAGGGAGGCCGGCGTAAGATGTCTCTCCTTGAATACTCTTAAAGATTTCGTTAATTTTCATAGGTTTTAATTTTATTAAATATGTGGGAGTAAAGCAAGCTCTGTAATACGGTATATTTAAGTTAGGAAAAAATATTTATTGAATAATTCCATTAATTATGAGATAGTATTGTACAAAACGGGGCAACGAGATTCTTCACGGAGTTTACCCTGAGCAAAATTAGACCCTTCACGCTGCTCAGGGTGGCAAAGACGAAGGGTTCAGAATAAATATAACTATTACCCTGCGGATATTTTCGAGACAAGAAAGGGAGGAATTATGGCATCAATATTGAAAGAAGATATTTTACGTAGGAAAAATAAGGAAACCAGCAGCAAAGAAAAGGTCGACAAGATAATGAGTACGATAGTTGCACCGCCCGTGCAATCAAACCTGCCAAAATCAGAAAGTAAAGAAAGCAAGCCAACCTCAGAAACAGTAAAACCTGCAGAAAGTACCGCAAGGCAGCATATCTTCAGCAGCGAAATATTGATAGAAGGAGAGTGTTCATCTGAACTTGACGAGATCAGAAACAGGCTTTTAAAAGAATTAAAACCTTCCGGTGAAATAGAATCAATTCTTGTGGATCGCATCGTTTCTGGTGTTTGGCGATTGAAACGGTGTTTGAAGATTGAAAGCCAGATAATAGAGTTTGAGTCGTCCTGCATTCAGGAGTACGAGCAAGGATTTTTTAGGACTAGAAAGAGAACAAATAAAGAACTGTCTCAATTAAAGGCTTTAAAAATAACTGAAGGTAAAAACAGGCTTGAGGAATTATCCAAATATGAAACCATCTTGGAAAGACAAATATATAAGGCATTAAGTGTACTGGATAAACTCAGACAAAATGGATCAGTATCAGAAAAGAGGGTGTCAAGGAAGGCAAAATAGGTGTGTTGCGTTTTGGACAGGTAGAGACAGGTTTAAAACCTGTCTGTACTTTGGGACACAGAGCGGAAAAGAAACGAATATCCAAAGTTTGGCAAAACTTCCCCGCATTATAACATAATATATATTATCAGACGTTATAAACTTGTCCTCAAAAAAATGGGGATTTGGTTAGGTGCGCGACTCCCCATTTTCATGAGGACATGTCTGTCGATGAAATTTTTGCAGTCGTGAGGTTTATGGATTTATAAGTTTCGGCTGCAATCGGCATGAACCCACTCCCCTCAATTTAATTTCGATACTCAATAATTTCTTTTCTATCAAGCTAAAGAATATTATTGACAAGATAAATTATGTCTGCTACTATGTTTTCGTTGTTTTCAAAATTACTATGAATATATATGTGTCTTTTGTTTCGGTAGTTTAATAAAGGAGGATAATTTTGAACGCTGGAGAGATTGAAAAAGGTGTAACCGCTATTGTTGCAGAGGTTACTGAGTTAGACGAAAAGGAGATTTGGGACAAAAGAGATGCAAATTTCTTTAAAGACCTTGAGATAGATTCCC
>DBJWYX010000050.1:0-11897 GCA_052360825.1 Candidatus Wunengus sp. YC64 | reverse complement strand
GCAAAGAATAACGGGCTTGAGTGCAATATTGCCATCTTCCCCAGGTTAGAGGTAATACTGTATATAAAGGCTACGACGATCATATACAGGGAGCCGCGCTCCTTGCGAATGGCTTTAAATGGCTCTAATATGCCCTGTCTTGCGGTATTTATATTAAGCAAGTATGCCCCAACCGCAGTAAGTAATATACCGATGATCCCGAATTTGTCCAGCCTTTCTCCAAGAATGAGGTTTGATGTAAAAATCATAAAGACCGGACTCAATGCCAAAAAAGGTAATGTTATGGATAAAGGAGACAATTTGATAGCCTTCGTATATAAGATGAGGGCGGTAATTTCGAGCGGCAGTAAAATGGTTATGACAATAAAAAAATTTATGTCTAAACTGGGAATTTCTATAAAGGGAAGAAGTAACAGCAGGAAAGGCGCTGCAAACCCGACATGCACCCAGGCAACGAGGTACTCGTTACTCTTAACGAGTGATTTCTTGGAGAGCGCATCGGCCGAAGCTGAAAAAAAGGCACAGAGCAGGGACAGTATGAACCAATTCAAGGCAAATCATCAGTAAAATAAGTTTGTAAAACCTTATCATAATTCAATCTAGGTTTTTGCATTTTATATAGAAATATTGTCATATTTTCAACATAAATCCTGCCGATTTTTGTTTGACATCCACTATATCATACGATAGGATGCCAATCAGGGCAGGTCAAGGTTATCCCGGAAAATGAAGTATTTGCTAAGGTCTGAAAACGTTTTTCCAAATGAAATATTTGTTCCATGAAATTAATTCCCTTGTGTAATATTGTGGCAAAATTGGAATCATCGTTAATCTCTGTTTATTCCAGAAAGGAGCTAAGAATGCAAGTTGTTTTAAATGCACCTCAGAGTTTTGAGAACCTGTCAATTCAAGAAAAAGAGCATTTGGTTCAAGAGTTACAAGAGGAATTGAGGATTAGATCGGAGATGATTGAGGGTTTCAAAAAACCTGTAGAGGATTTCGAGGATTGGGAAAAATTAGGATTTGAGGACGAAGAATGGAACTGAAAAAAGGCGATATTGTTCTCGTCCAAGCCCCCGCTAACCCTTCAGGCACTGAAATTCAAAAAACACGGCCAGCCGTTGTTGTTTCCCCAAAAGAAATGGCAATACATGGCAGTCGTGCCATTGTTGTTCCAATTACCGGCAATGTAAGTAAAATCTATCCTTTTGAGTTTCTGATTAAATCAAAATATTTGTCCAACGACTCTAAGGGTTGCTGCGACCAAATTCAAACCGTAAGTACAAAGAGAATCATAAAAAAATATGGAGACATTTCAAATTCAGAAATGGTAGCACTTGATAAGGCTTTGAAAAATATCTTACGATTAAAATAGTTGTATAGGTTGGGTTTCGCTTTCAGGCTGGGTCAAATGAACATTCTTGTCTTGAAAGTGGGGAATAAATATCGCAAGATAGGCTAAAATTGCTCATTTGACCCAGTCTGTTTACGCGACACAACCTCCACAACTGCTACAGGATGGGAGTAAGGTTTTTTATGCCGATCCGCATAAGATGCCAGGATAACAAATAGCAGGCGACACAAGTCGAGCATACAGGCATTATCGTAACAGCATTCGCTGTTTCAAAGGCGTGTTATATGGGTCAGAAACCGGTGATCCGCATACTATGCGGATCAATCTAATTATTGTTGGACGGCAGAGCTACATGACCAAGATATATTAGCAAAGAAAGCATGACATAAATGACTGATGACAAAGAAACTGGTTCATCTCCCATGCCCTGCGATTTTACTAAACTCCAAATAGCACAGTCGCTTCGTGACTATCACCACAAAGCACTCTGGGAAGAAGAAAAGCATTTTACCTGGCTTGTATCAATCATATTCTCAGCCGATATATTACTCGCTACCAACGATAAAATCGGTACTATTGAAAAATCTTTGCTTATTTTTCTTGTTTCGCTGATTGGTGTTGCAGTATCCGGGCTTGCATGGCGAGTACTCCGAAATGAAAGTAATAATTTTCAAGTTGCTCTGAGTAGATTTATCATTCAGCACAATCGGTGCTTTAGGCATCCGCAGCTTCCAGAAGTGGGGGCATATAGCACAAATAAGACCTTATTTAAATTGCTAATCCTCGGACTCTTAGGGCGAGTTTCAACCCGAGATTCATTTCAATTAATATTTGTCTTCTTTATTCTGCTGTTTATACTTGCTACGGGCATAGCGGGATATGTTGCTGTCTTGGGTATCAAGGCAATTTGCATGCCGTAAACTCTATTTGTGACCGCCTAACCACTCATCAAACTATGTAAAAACGTATGGCGGAGTCGGTTGTGTAATCGGCGGTGGCTTCAGTCCGGGGTTGCCGCCCAACCAGCGTTTCCAGCCAACCGCACGGACTCTGCGGTTAGTGAAGTTGATTTTGGCACTTTGAGCCAGTCTTAAATTATAGGTTACGCGGCGGCTGAAGCGCGACTCGTTAGCCCGCTGAAATAACCCGTGATCAGACACAAAGGATGTTGTGATGGAAAGACATCACCGCAATTTTTGGTACCGCCGGAGTGTCACCCAGATATTATAGTCTTCCCCAGATGGGAACTTCCCAACGAATCTGCGGCGTAACGCTTCGTTTCAAGAGATTTGAATTTGCTTCGGATTTTGTGCTTCGGATTTCGTCCCTTCCGACTCGTTCTGGTTCGGGTTGTATTATAATTTATACCCGATCTTACGGAGGAACTGCTTGCGGTCTTGGATATCCTTCTCGGTCTCAACACCTTTGGGACAATAACCATCAATCACGCCCATAATGCCCCTGCCCTGTTCTGTTTCTGCTACAATGACCTGCACGGGATTTGCCGTGGCACAATAAATGGAACACACCTCTGGACACGCCTTGACGGAGTTTAACACATTTACAGGAAACGCCTCTTTCATAAGAATGACAAAGGTATGACCCGCTGCGATGCTCGCGGCATTTCGGATGGCAACTTCTTTAAGAGTACTGTCGTTCCCTTCAGCCCTTACAAGACATGGACCCGATGCCTCACAAAATGCAACACCGAATTTAATACCCGGTACGGCATTGACCATGACCTCATATAAATCTTCCGCCGTTTTAATAAAATGGGTTTGGCCAATAATGATATTGGCACCCTCAGGTATTTCCATGACAACGGTCTTGATTTCCATCATTGTTAACCTATAACAATTTACCTCACCGCAGAGAACGCTGAGGTCGCAGAGATTAAATAATAGATAAAATTATAGTGAACGACAAAAGTAATTTGTCATTTCAAAGGAGCAGAGCGACTGAGAAATCTTAAGATTCCTCGGAGAGTTTACACTGAACAAGGTGAATGTGCTCGGAATGACAAGCATTCAATATCAACTTATTTAAGTCTTTTACTATAATTCTATTTTCTCTGCGTTCTTTGCGTCTTTGCGGTGAAATCCCGGCTTATTTCAACTCTATGACATTGACTTTCCCAAAACTGTCAAGTGGCTTATCGAACTTTTCATTATCGCCAACCACAAGAATCTTGATCTCGTCCGGATGCAGATATTTTCTGGCTACCCGCTGAACGTCTTCCTGGGTAACGGCCAGTACGTTAGCTATATAGGTTTCGAGATAGTTCAAAGGCAGTTCTTCGTATTCAATATCGACCTTTTGCCCTACAATACTGGCGCTGGTCGTAAACCGAAAGACAAATTGGTTCGTGAAGGTTTCTTTTGCCTGCGTTAGTTCATCTTTATCAATCGGTGACTTACGAATTTTATCAAGTTCTTCAAGCGCAATCGAGATAGCGCGATTGGTCGACTCTAACTTGGTCTGGCACGACACAAAAAACATTCCAATGTCTCGCGAGGTTTGAAAAGCGCTGTACGCAGAATAGGCAAGTCCTTCATCCGAACGAATCCTGCCTGGAATACGCGCCGTAAAGCTGCCGCCGCCCAGGATAAAATTCATAATCATGACGGGGAAATAGTCGGGGCTCTTCCGGTGAATTCCCAGATGTCCCATAAGCACATTCGCCTGATTAATATCTTTATACGCGTAAAACACCGCCTTCTCAAAACGCTTGTCGACCTTTGGCACTTCGGGAAATTGAATTTCCTCTTTCTTCCAACCTGCAAATACCGCATTCAGTTTCTTGATAATCTCATCCTTGTTGAAATCGCCTGAGATACCAAGAATGATGTTATTGGGACGGAAATACTTTTTGTGGAAGGCAATCATATCGTCTCTGACAATCTTCTCAATGGAGTCCAATGTCCCTTCAACCTTTCTGCTGTATGGGTGTTTGCTGTCATACATAATCTTGCGAAACTCCCTCTGTGCGATTTGTGATGGGTTATCATTCTCGCGCCGAATGGATTCAATGACTTCGTCCTTCCGCATCCTTATCTTGTCTTCCGGAAAGGCGGGGTTCATAAGCACATCGGCAAAGATTTTCAGGCTTTTGTCTATGTCTTTCATGAGCGTGGATAGGTTTGCACTGCCGGATTCACGATCAATACCAGTTTCCACAGATGCCGCCATAAATTCGAGTTCCTCGTTCATCTTATCAGCGGGCATGGATACTGTACCACCGCTTCTCATAACAAACCCCGTCAAGCTGGCCAGTCCTGTCTTTTCCTGAGGTTCATAAATTGCGCCGGTCCTGATACGGGCGGTGATATTAAATATGGGCAAATCATGATCTTCCAATATATACAAAATCATACCATTCTCCAAGACAACCCTGTCCACTTTCGGAGGGACAAAATTGAGTGGCTTGAATTTGAAACCCGAAACGATTTTTGCCCCTTCTGATTCAGGCTTTCCAATTGATGGGGCAACAACGCGTTCATGTCCTCCCTGGGGTTGTGCGTAAAGACCGGAGGAATAGGTCAGAGAAAGTACGTATGCCATGAATACAACAGGAAATATAAGATATTTTTGCTTGTTCACTTTAAAATCTCCCAAGTTTCAGATTTTTAAATTATTCCGTTTATGTCCCCCTTAAAAAAGGGGGATTCAGGGGGTTGTGTTTTTTTTGGACTATTCCCCGTTTTCACGAGGACAAGTTTACAACCCCCTCGCCCCCTTTTCTAAGGGGGATTCTCTATGCCATACATCGTATGGCCCGCTTAAATAAAATGAAAATTCCTTAACATATACTTAGCACGCCCAACACAATCTAATTCGAAATTAATAGGTGGCTGTCGTTTTTTCTGGCTTATTATTGCCTTCCTTTGTTTCTTTCGTCTTATTGTTATTTTCTTTTTTTACCAGTATGGCCACCGTGCGATTGCTCTTCGTTAAATATTTTTTTGCTACCCGCATTACGTCATCAGCAGTTACCTGCGCTATCTTATCCATAAAGGTATTAATGTAACGCCAGTCGGAAAGAACTTCAAAGTGTCCTATTTCATTTGCAAGCCCGGCAGCCGAATTCAGGTCTCGAATAAAGTCCGCTTCCAACTGATTTTTGATCTTCTGCAATTCCCAATCAGACGGCGGGGTGTTTTTCAGTTTTTCAATTTCGTCATAAATGGAAGACTCAACCTCTGCAACCGTATGCGGTGCACGAGGCGCCGCAATAAAAGTGAAGGTATCGGGATACTTTCCTATTTGATCATAGGCATGAGCCATGACGGCAATCCGTTTTTCTTCAATCATGGATTTATACAGTCTGGAAGTCCGGCCATCCGAAAGGAGCGAACTCAGCACATCCAGCGCATACAGGTCTGGATGCCCAATTTCTGGGATATGATATGAAATTGCAATATACGGATTCGAATCAAACTCGATCTCGACACGCCGTTCCCCTTTCTGTTCAGGTTCTATGGTCTTTACCCGGGGAGGCGCTGACTGGCTTGAGACATCGCCAAAGTACTGTTCAACGAGTTTTATCATATCGGCAGGATTAAAATCCCCCACGGCCACGATTACCGCATTGTTGGGGGCATAGTACTTCTTGAAATATTCGGCGGTTTCAGACTTGGTAATATTCTGCACGTCCGATCGCCATCCAATGGTTGGCCAACGATACGGGTGCGCAATAAAGGTCACCGCATTCAACTGTTCAACGAGCAGACCGAACGGATTGTTCTCCGTTCTAAGCCGTCTTTCTTCCATAACGACATCCCGTTCAGAATAAAATTCCCTGAGCACAAGATTCTTCATCCTGTCAGATTCTAAAAACGCCCACAGTTCCAGTTTATTTACCGGAAGGTCACAGAAGTAGTAAGTGCCATCGGTTGCGGTTGCTGCATTCAGGCCAGCCCCCCCATGGCGTAAATATAACGAAAAGACTTCGTCTTTCACCACCAAGTCCCTGAGTTTTTTTCTTACTTCCTCCAATTCTTTTTGAAGTGGTTCAATCTTTTTCTTGTCGGCAGAGTCTCCACTATTTTTCTCTGCGGAGATTTTCATCACCAATTCGTCTTCCCTGTCAAGCAAAGGTTTTTCTGCATTATAATCCTTTGTCCCAAATATCTTTGTGCCCTTGAACATCATGTGCTCAAAGAGGTGGGAAACCCCTGTGATTCCCGGTCGTTCGTCCACGGAACCCACCTTATAATTAATCCGAAGGCAAACAATAGGTACGTCATGTTTTTCCAGCATGAGTAATTTTAAACCGTTTTTGAGCACGTACTCCTTTACGTCAAGTTTCAGCGAATCGGCAAATACGCTACCGGCAAAAAGCACACTAAACGTTATAAAAGAAAGAATTGATACCACTGTCTTTTTTATCATTTTCCCCGTACTCCTCCTGGTTTTAATGAATAATCAATTTATTATAGATTAGGATATTAAAGCGAAAGTGGATACATTTGCAATGTAAATTTTCCAAATTTCTTTTCCAATCTTCATGAAAATATACTCATCTTTTTGGAACATAGGCAATAAAAAGTTTGTTAATTGCGTGAGAACAGCAATGCAAGAAATGACTCTTGCATTATAAGGAGAACTCATGGTAATATCTATCAACAAATTAATCTCTTTGATTTGTTCCATAGAGTACTCAATTGTCCTTCGCAAATGTGATACAATCGAAGAATATCAATTACTAAAAATACTTAACATTACGATATTATTTCGTTAAAAGGGGTGTCTTTAAGTATATACGAGGAGCCGGTCATTATGAAAAAAGGGAGTTTATTAAGTTTAACCGTAATCACATCTGTATTTTTTATCTGGGCAGGACACGCAGTTCACGCCAAGGAGTTGAAACACGACGCTACTGCAGCAAAACAGTTAGAGATTATCAGAAAAAACTTAAGCGGCCTTACAGAAATGAAGTCTGCCGATGCAAAGAAATATTATAACGAGGCTCTGAATGATTTGAATGCTTTGGTCGGAAAGTATGGCGGAACGGAAGAAGCGCTGGAAGCAAAATTTTTCATGGGCGCTGCGCATAACGAGATGCATAATTTTGATGAGGCAATCAAAAGTTTTGATGCGGTGTTGAGTCAGGGAGATATAAATCGAAATTTTAAGGCGCGCACATTATATTTTAAGGCAAAGGCCCTGTTAGGAAAAGGAGACATGGTAACTGCAAAAGAGGCTGTAGCTGAATTGCGGATGATTGAGCCCAGGGCAGCCGATGCCTTTGGCAATGAATTGAGCGGGATGCTGCGAATGGGTGAGGAAGCTCCAACCTTTAATGTAACATCCATTGACGGGAAACCTCTTGATCTTTCACAATATAAAGGAAATGTCATTATCATTAATTTCTGGGCTACATGGTGTGACCCTTGTCTCCAGGAATTTCCAAATGCAAAAAAATTATACACTAAATTCAAAGATAAAGGGGTTCAGTTCATTGGTGTCAGCCTGGATGACGACATTGCGGATTTACGCGGTTTTGTGAAGCAGTTTGAGGTTGGATGGCCGCAGATTTTTGATGGGAAACGCTGGCAGGGTGCAATTCCAAGCTTATACCATATACAGGCTATACCCACCATGGTTTTACTGGATCGGGAAAGCAAGGTACGTTACGTTGGAAGTGACACGGAGGCTGTAACTCGAATTGTTACGACGCTCCTCTCTGAGTCAAAAGATATGCCATTATTCCGGTAATACTGGAATAATGGGCAAGATCGGTATAAGCCTTAAGGAAAACCCTCGATACCTAACTGTTTGCTGAACTGTATTACCAGCAACAAAATACCAAAGACAATAATAGCAATTATTAAAACCCAGTCTTTTTTCTTTTTTTTAGCAGCAAGTGCAGGTTCTTCTCTGGGGGCAACGATTCTCTCTTCCGTTGCCTCTTTCGTTTCAACAACAGCCAGTTCTGTGGCCACTGCGGCAGGTTTTATTTCCGGACTCTTTACCTTTTCCACAGGTGGTGACGTCATTTTTTGAGGCTTCTTAGTCTCAATCTTTGGCCTTTCAGCCTGCGGAGTTTGCATTTTTTGTTGCGGCCTGGCTTCTGGTTTTGTCTGTGTGGCTGACTTCCCTTGATCAGCGGCTTGAGGGGTTAAAAACTCACCGCAAAAACGACACTTAATCGCTTCGTCCTTGATTTCTTCTGCACAATAAGGACATCTCTTCATAATTTATTCCCCTTTGGTTTTAAAAAATATATACAAAAAGAGGCAACTATGCCCAGCCAGATTTGCACAATTATAATGTAGTACAAGAAACCCTTAATCAGTTTACCAAAATACGTCTTCTGCAATTTCGTTACGGTGACACTCTTTTTTTGAGGGCTCTGGAACAAGGTGGAACCCATTTTTTTAAATGGTGTAAAAAGATTTTTATAAGCAGGATCTTTTTTATCCACCTTTATATACGGCGACCTGTATTCTTCAAGCTTCGTGGCAGATTTCATTTCCTGTGGTGGTTGGGGAGGTTCAACCGGCCTGACTATAACAGGAGGCACTGGCGCAACAACAGGAGGTCTGTATTCTTCCTGTGGAGGAACCTCCGGTTTTACCACAGGCGATCTCTCTGTTTGAGTTTCCACATCAGGCGGTCTGGATTCAGCAACCATCGTCTCCGGGACAGTCGTTTCCGGGGGTCGTGTCTCTGGTGGCCGATAAGGTTCAACCTTTGTTTCTTCCGGTTTAGACGCCTCCACCCGTTCTTCCCTTTGGGGTGGTGGGGCAACAGGCTTTGCTACCTGGGGAGAACCCCCACCCATACTCTGCATACGTTCTTCAATCAATTTCTTGTATTTTAAGAGTTCCTCCTCAGCCCTATCGTTCATTCCTAGTTTTTTATATGCCAGCCATAATCGCTGGTATGCCTCGACATACTCTGGTTTTATCTTGGTGACCTTTGTAAATTCCTTAACGGCGTCATCAAACATGTTCTGTCTGAAATAAATACTACCCATGCCAAAGTGTGCCTCAGCATGATCAGGACTAACCTCTACAACTTTTTTTAGCATTTCAAGAGATTGATCCATTTTCCCCAGTTTGTACAGGTTGTACGCATCCAGATAGCATTTATTCGCTTCATCATCCCGGTCTGCAAACAGGACTTGTATGTGAAGCATGCTAACGAGACTAAAAATAATAAAAACTACAAGATATTTTTTCATCGGAAAATACACTTATTCTCCCAAATCCCTATTTGAACTTGTCTATTTAATGTTAACATTTTATACTTACCACACACAATAAATTTTACCTGGACACTTTGAGTTTCTCATATGAATTCAAGGCTCTTTGCGCTTCCTCTTCCATCCCCTTCTTCTTATAAACCAGATACATTTCCTGATAAATGTTAATAAGATCAGGATTAATATTTAATGCTGTTTTTAACTCTGAAAGCGCCTCGTCGAGCATGTCTTTTTTGTTGTAAATCATACCAAGTGCGGCATGGGCCTCAGCGATGCGTTGGTTTTTACTCAGGGTGTTCTTCAAAATAACAATGGCGTCATCCAGCTTGCCCTGTTGTACGTATTCTCCCACCGTTTGGAAATAAGCCGCAGAACGGTGTAAACGTTTTAAGTATATAAAAAAACTTACGGAGGCCAAAAACACCACACAGGTAGCCCCAATAAGCAATATGAGTAATTGTTTTTTCATAGTTATGCCAGACGTATGCCTAGTTCTTTCAGTTGTTGCGCATCGACTTCCGATGGGGCATCCGTCATGAGACAGGTAGCCTTCTGCGTCTTCGGAAATGCGATAACCTCGCGAATGTCGTCGAGCTGCAATAACAAGGTAACCATGCGGTCTACCCCTAACGCAATCCCTCCATGAGGAGGAGCGCCGTACTTCAGCGCATCGAGCAGGAACCCAAATTTCTTATATGCATTCTCATCGTCTATACCAAGCAGACGGAAGACCTTCTTTTGCACCTCAGGACTGTGGATACGGATACTCCCACCGCCCAATTCCACACCGTTGAGCACCAGGTCATATGCCCGCGCCTTCACCGCCAACGGTTTTTCCTCCATGAATGGAAGATCGTCAGGATGTGGAGAGGTAAACGGATGGTGAAGCGCCTCGTAACGTTTTAAGTCCTCGTTATAATCAAAGAGCGGGAAATCCACCACCCATGAGAAATTGAACGAGCCAGTATCAATAAGTTTGTTTTTATGTCCAAGATGCAACCGTAATTGCGCAAGCGACTGGGACACCACCTTTGGTTTATCGGCAACGAAGAGGAGCAAGTCTCCCTTTTTCGCATCCATACACTGTTGTATCTTCTGCTGGACTTCGACCGGGAAGAATTTTGCTATCGAAGAACTTAAGGACGTTTCCTCTACCTTGAACCAGGCAAGTCCCTTTGCCCCGAATTGGCCGACAAAGGCCGTTAAATCATCGATATCTTTCCTTGAATAACTGCCGCATCCGTTTGCATTGATACCGCGAACCTGTCCACCCGATTTAATGGTATCTAAAAATACCTTGAATTCTGATTTCTGGACAATATCGGATACATCTTTTATTTTCATGCCAAAACGCAGGTCGGGCGCATCGCAGCCGTAAGAGGTCATGGCCTCTTTGTAAGAAATCCTTGGAAAAGGAATGGTAATTTCTTTTCCGATAACCTTATCAAAAATCGCAGCCATGAGTCCCTCGATGACCTGGATAATATCGCCTTCATCTACGAAAGACATCTCCATATCCATTTGCGTAAACTCCGGCTGCCGCTGTGCCCGGAGGTCTTCATCGCGAAAACAACGTACGATTTGAAAGTAACGATCATAACCCGCCACCATGAGGATTTGTTTGAAAAGCTGGGGTGATTGGGGCAACGCGTAAAACTTCCCAAGATTGACCCTGCTGGGCACCAAATAATCCCTTGCCCCTTCCGGCGTACTCTTTGTCAATACGGGCGTCTCAATATCGACAAAATCCAAACGGTCGAGATATTCACGTATTGTTTGACATATCTTATGTCGGAAGATCAATCGCTTTTGCACTATGGGACGTCGCAGATCCAGATACCGATGCTTTAGGCGTAATTCCAGCGACACATTACCCTCATCAACAATCTCGAAAGGCGGTGTCTCCGACCTGTTCAATATCTCAACGGTATCTGAATATACCTCAATCTCTCCGGTATCCAGATCGGGGTTAGTCGTTCCCGGAGGTCTGGCAGATACCATTCCCTGGATGGCCACAACGTATTCGTGTCGTAATTGGCCGGCAATTTTAAAAAAATCTTCTCCTTTATCAGGACTGAAGACCACCTGAGTAATGCCATATCGGTCACGCAAATCAATAAAGATTAAACCGCCATGATCGCGGACACTGCTTACCCAGCCAAACAGGACTACGGTTGATTTCAGATCTTTCAAACGCAATTGACCACAGGTATGTGTTCGTTTCAATTTAGACATATTTATTTAGTATTATCCTGTAAAATTTTTATGTAAATTTCTACAAATTATTCCGTTTAAGTCCCCCTTAAAAAAGGGGGATTCAGGGGGTTGTGTTTT
>DBJWYX010000049.1:0-11903 GCA_052360825.1 Candidatus Wunengus sp. YC64 | reverse complement strand
GTGGTATCCACAGTGCATTGCCATCTCGGTTGAATTTGGCCCCGGAATCAGGTTGGTTGCGCCTATGAGATCCAGAAAGTGCTCTCTGGACATCCATTTCCTCTTACCAACGACCTCATGTTCCATCATGGCGATATGCGCCGCAGGCCCACCGAATCCGATTATGCCGAGTTTTAAAAAAACGCCGGCAAGTTCCTTCAAGTGTGTTAATAAATCCATTTTCCCTTTCGCGCTATGACTCCTGGTTTTTATCTTTTATACCCACATGCTAATTATCTGATAATTATCTAGCGAACCAAAACAACCTCTAAATGTTTCACATTATCGTCAACGTCTGTCTCACCGGGAATCTTTTCCACTACTGCATGTATTCGGTAAGTTCCTTCTTTGAGTCCTTCGGTATTCCAGGTATATACAATTTTTCGAGAAGCCGAGCCTTCCAGGTTTATAGCCTCTCGGCCTATTTGCTGCCCTGTTTCATGGCAAGTTACTGTCAATATTGTAGCCACCTTTGTTTTCTGCTCATTACCAACAACTATCTCAATATTAACCTTTTTCCCAATGCTGGCATTTAATGGAGCGTCCATGGACACTATCGCCACTCCATGCACTTCAGATTCGGCTTGAGCCGGGCTACTGGATACCCCATTTTCTACAAAAAGAGAACTTGCAAAAAGAAATAAAATCACCATCAGTTTCTTAAAGTACTTCATGTTAAAAATTTCCCCCTTTCCATATTCAGAAATAAAAAGAACCCTGAGAAATTGCTTCGGACTATCGCCCATTGCAATGCACTCGCATGTAAGCATAATTAATACATTTACTATAATTCGCGTCCATTATTTACAGGGCTGCATATAAGATCTATAATTAAATATAGCGTAAACAACTCCGACAACCTATTTGCCAAGGGGCAGTGTCAGAAGCGGTAAAAGACGGTCTGTTTTCCCTGATTGCAAAGATAGAAGTTGCGATAAAAGGGAAAACGTTGACTTAGACTCGGGATCGGAGTCGTCAATAAAAAACCAGCTACCACGATACTGAACAGCAACAGACGCTTGAGTCGGTTTTGAAGAATGCGATTTTATGTGAAAAAGTTCTCCCACAACAAGGCCCCAGTCAAAGGGTTGTCCTGTATCATAACGAGTTATTGTTACTTTTCCCTCCTGAAGATGCTGCGTGGGTACCTCTACCATATTGGAAAGCAAGGATAGAATTCCCAGTACCGAACGTGTCTCCACAACCAGACGGTCATGCTTCTGATTTTCTTCGTGTTCGACTGATGGGTAAGACAGGGGATAGTGTCTTCTGCCTCTTACAAGATTAAGAATTTCGGCAAGTTCCTCCATCTCCGGATTCGTCCATGCTTCTTCAGTAACTTGCATAACGATCCTGGGTTGACGCTCAGTCGCTGGAAACATTTCATAGATAAAACTAATACACCGCCGTTGCTCCAACTCTCTCATAAGGTCTAAAACACGTGCAAAATTACTATATTCAGGAGGCTTCTTTGGTGTTGGACCACTCCCTCTAGGAGCATTTTCTACTTCATTTAGCCGCTGTACACATAGCCGCATTACACGCTTCAGGCTCCAGCCAGATTGATAGAGAAGCATGAATGTATCCAGGCTAATAGGTGTCAAAAGACGCTGAACAAAATCTTGTCCCTGCAGAGGAGTATATGTTATAACGGGTTCAGTCATGTAAGCGACACCTCCCCCGAGGCTGAAAATATCATGTGTTTTTTCTTTCAATTCAGTACCTACTTCCGCGGAAGCCTGGAATGACAGTTTTGAATTGATACCGCTTACCTCAATAAAAATTGGAGTATCCCGGTATTTGAGTCGTACCAGGTTTAGCAATACCTGTTCATCGTTTGTCTGTTGGAGAGCCACGTTATAATTGATGCGTTCTCCTTTCATGGCCATAGGACCAACTGAATTACAACCGTACAAACAGAGTGTTAGAACACAGCCGAATTGTAGAATTATATTTTTGAGACGAAAGTACCGCCCCTCTGTTGTAATGATTATGGGAGCGAATTGATTGGTATTTTTTGTCCACACGTTCATTTTCTTTATGCAATTCATATCAATCCCACACTAAGGACAAATGACAGGAAAAGCAGCAATATGCCAACAATAACCTGGATAGTACGCATGGTGATTTTTTTGATCAGGCGCGAGCCGATAAATGATCCAAAAAATGCTGTTAAAATAGCAGCCGCAATCAATTCAATCCCAACCTGGTTTTGAATTACACCAATATTTTTTGAAAAGAAGGTAACTCCATAAACAATAAGACGAGATATATCTACGACAACAACGGAAACAACTGACGTTCCAATAAAGGATTCTTTTTTCAGTCCTGCCCGGATCAAAAAAGCGGAACGCAGAGCGCCCTGCTGACCTGACAGTCCACCAAAGAATCCAGAAAGCGCCCCGCCGAGCGGAATATACTTCGGATGAAACTCAAGTTTTTGAAAACGCGGACTGAGTTCTAAGATTGCAAATATTGCCAAAAGAATGGCAACCACAAATTTTACGGCCGTAATGGTAAAGATTTTCCCGGCAAGATTGTATTCTGTAATGGGTTGAATATTCGCAAAATAGTTCAATAACAATGCCCCGGCAATAGCCATAATTGAGGCAGGAATAGCAAACTTCAGTACTATCCTAAAATCCGCCATCTTACCAACGAGTGCCAGTTTAAAGATATTGTTTGCCAGATGAACAATAGCGGTTGCCCCTACTGCAATTTCTATTGGGAAAAAGATCGCAAAGGCAGGCATGAGAAGCGTCCCTAATCCAAAACCCGAAAAGAGCGTTAAGGCAGAGACGACAAGGGCGACAGTACAAATAACCAGGTAAACCATTATTGTTCCTTCCAATTTCAGAAAAACTGAGACGCGAAGTAGGATTTACGATGTTGGATTTACAATTTACGATTTGCGATTTTTGGATTTGAAGTTTAAAGGCAAATTCTAAATCCGAAATCGTAAATCTAAAATCTTAAAATTGTCTCATGTACCCCCATCCGAATATGATAAACACAAAAAAGACACCCAGTATTAATTTAGGCGCCAACCGCAAGTAATAGGTCTCCGGATTGGCCAATTTTGCCTCACGAACGGAAAAATACATTCCTGTAATGACAAGTATCATCCCGAAAATAGAAATAATGGTCATTGATATCAAAGATGCGGGTTGTCGAATAGTTTTTGAACCCATTTCTAAAGCCGTTTTAATACCAAGTGGGTCCTTACACGCATACGGAAGAAAACCTATCCACGAAACGAACTTTGCCAGCCCTTTTGCCATGTGACCTGCGGAGACGATGACTGCTAAAGGAAGCGCCAGTAACCGCCACGACCTTATTACTACAAATGCATTATCGCTATTGAATGCTGCAAAAATACCAAACACAAACCATAATAGTAATGGATATATACCTATCGCCCAAACGCCCTCAATCCAACCGCCAACAGAAGAAAGGTTGAAGTGTTCTGTGAAATGCTCAGGAATCCAGAGAAATATGGATTGAGCAGTTTTCCACTCACTGCATAGCTCCCCCGTTACAAATCCGGAGACCATCATGACGAATATGGTAACCGGCCACGATGCCAATGGCTCTCGAACATCTGCTGGATGAAACGGGCGGCGTAAGATAAGCTGCATATTGTCCGGTTTACAAGATTTAATGCATTGACCGCAGACAAGGCAATCACGATTGCTATTCAATTTCGGTGGATTGAGCAGGCTTGGGCAACTGCGCCCATAGAGCTTGGTTCGGTTACAGGCCGTGATGCAGTCCTTGCCCGTACAGTTAGCACAGACTTGAGCCGACCCGGCACGTACTGCCAGCATTCCACCTCGTCCATACGTCCCAAGCAAAAGTCCTACCGGGCAATATCCTCGACAAAAGGCACGGTCCTTAAAAAAGAAACCTACCAAACCGGCCGCCCCCAGCAAGCTGCATAAAAAGAGAGAGGTATACGCAGGGATACGATGGAGATGCGCACCGGCGACGCATAATTGTATAATGGCATATATCCCAACAATTACTGCGCCTGAACGTAACCATTTACCAAGCATTAGTTGCCTGACACCGAGCCTTCTTCCCAGTCGTTCAGCGCCGTTGGCAACCAATTCAAGCGGGCATACCGTACACCAGATACGCCCAAACAGCACGGCAAGCCATACCATCGAAGGCCACCAGAGTCCCCAAATGACTAAGTTTACGATATTGGTCTTTGCATAGAGCTTATCATTCACGTGTTCCGGGACAAAATGTCCCCATCCAATAATAGCAAGGGTTACAAAAAACACGAGCGATATAATTTGAAATATGTATGGATATAATGGCCATTGAATCAGCGCCCTAACCGGTCGTATCCGTAATAAATTAAACCCCTGAGAACTCGAACTATGTGTCATTTTCTTTCACAATCTCGTCGTACAATTCCTTCAGTTTTCCCTTCACTTCACCAAGCAGGTCTTCCCCTGCACGGGTAATTCTGTAGTACTTCCGCTGCTTGTGCTGTACAGTCCTGCACTCACAGGTCAAAAGACCCGATTGCTGCATCTTGGCCAAGGTAGGGTACAGGGTGCCTGGGCTTAGTTTGTACCCATGCCGCTTTAGTTCCTTAATCAGGCCAATACCAAACACCTCCTCCTTTGCAGCATGATATAAGATGTGCATTTTTATGAATGCAAGGTGGATGTCGCGCAGCATTGTTTTATCACTATCCATAGTAGTTATCGGTATACAATATCATATACCGATATAGCAATCAAACAAAAATTCAACTATAGAATTGACATTGATATTAATTATTGTTACCATCATTACACGATGTAACATTTATAACATTTTTTACAAACGAACAGATTATGAATAAATGGATCTTATTAATACACCAGATTGCACAGGATTCGCCCACTCTCAGGGTTAAAATCTGGAGAAATTTGAAAAAACACGGGGCTGTGCTCTTTAAAAACGCCGTCTATGTGCTTCCCCATACAAATGAACATGAGGAAATTATGCAGTGGCTTTGCAATCAAATCAAAGAAGGCGGCAGCGACGCCTCATTATTTATCACTGAATCACTGGATAAAAAACAAGATGACGAAATTATCAAGAGCTTCCATGAGATATGCGATAAGGAATATATTTCACTCATCGAAGTATGTGACGCCGAATTAAAGAAGATAACACAGAGAGAGGATACGGAAGGAATAAGCGAAGGCCTTGCGCATGAGTGCAAAAGAAAATTACATGAAATACTTAAAAGCGCCGATGACATTTCCAAAATCGATTTTTTCCATGCGCCACAAAAAGAGATACTCTTACAAAAGATCGCCTCGTTACAAAAGATGCTTTTGAAATGGGCAAAGACATCCGAAAAGGAAATAAAGGTGACGGGCAAGGTATATCAGATAAAAGATTTTTCGGGCAAAGAATGGGCGACACGAAAAGATATTTTTATTGACCGGATTGCATCAGCCTGGCTTATCAGGAGATTTATAGACCCTAAGGCCCGCTTTGTGTTTGTATCAAAAGGCACAGAAAAAACGCCCCGCGGCACGGTGCCTTTTGATATGTATGGCTCAGAGTTTACCCATCACGGAGAAGATTGCACCTTCGAGACCCTCAAGAAGGCATTTGACCTGAAAGACACTGCGTTGCAGTCAATTGCAGAAATTGTCCACGATATAGATTTAAAAGATAATAAATATGGCAGGAAGGAAGCAGAAGGAATCGGTCAAATTATTACTGGACTCAGTCAGAGAGTCAAGGATGACAACAAATTGCTGGAAAAGGGACTGGAAATATTTGATGCGCTCTATCAAAATTACTCTTCAAGTTAGTCCGTTTAAGTCCCCCTTAAAAAAGGGGGATTCAGGGGGTTGTGTTTTTTGTGTGCTATTTTACAACCCCCTAGCCCCCTTTTCTAAGGGGGATTCTCTATGCCATACATCGTATAACCCGCTTAAATAAAATGAAAATTCCTATACAATCAAGACAAAGAAAGGAGATAACGGACATGCCACCACTCGACGTCCATTTAAAGAGCAGTAAACAAAGAACCGGGAAAGAATACGAAGAACTACATCGTTGGATTGATGATGACAAACTAAAGGCCCCAGAGATTCATGATATTTCAAGAATCCCAGAGAACATGAAATATGTTAATAAGAAATGGGGAGAAGAAGCAATTAAAGAATTTGTGATGCATATCAAAGAAGATATGGAACACAGGTTGAAAGAAAATCTTCAATATTTTGGGCTTTTCACATGACAAACAGATTATTTTCTCCTTTTATTACCCTCTGCACTGTGGGGTTCTTTGCCCGAATGAGCTATGCCATGGCAAGAACACCCATACTACCTTTATTTGCCCTGTCTTTAGGCGCCAAACCTGAGGCTATTGGATTTGTTGTTGGCGCATCCACGATAACTGGCATTTTTTTTAAACTCCCTGCTGGAACCCTTTCCGATATTTATGGCAGGTACAAAATGCTTCTCATAAGTATCCTTGTTTTTGCCTTAACTCCATTTGTCTATTATCTTGTCACTAATTACTGGCAATTAGTAGGTATTAGATTTTTCCACGGACTGGCGACTTCAATCTATGGCCCTGTAGCTATGGCAATGATCGCCGATACCGCCGGTGGACAAAAGGGCGAAAGACTTTCCTGGTTTTCGTCTATTACCATTATTGGAAACCTCATCGGTGCACCCTTAGGTGGATATATTCTCATATATCTGGCAGGAGGTGGAACTAATTCTTTAGCCCATTTTCATATAACCTATATTGTCTGTGGAATCTTTGGTTTAATTTCATTAGCATTCACCCTCAAGTTATACATTTCGAAAAATAAGCATACAAAACGGGATAAAATCACTTTTAGAGACACCTGGTGGAAGTTTTCTAAAGGCATAAAAGAGGTAATGAGTGATTATCGGGTAATTATCACCAGCAATATGGAAGGTATCCAAAATCTGTCGGTAGGCGCATTAGAGGCCTTTCTGCCTGTCTATGCAGTCACTGTTGCGGGTCTGAGTGCATTTCAAGCGGGGATTCTCTGGGGGGCACAGATTGTCACTACCATTCTGGCAAAACCGATCATGGGGAAAATTTCTGACCGATATGGCAGAAAGCCGATTATCTTCTCCGGAATGTGGATATGTGCGATCCCTTTTGCCTGTATTCCACTGACACGTGACTTTTATCTTTTGTTATCTTTGGCAAGCATTTTTGGCGTTGGCGAGGCATTTGTGACTTCCTCTTCCGCGGCCATGGTAGCCGGATTCTGCAAGGAACAGCATTATGGCGCTGCGATGGGAACTTTTGGGAGTATCTTTGATATTGGCCATGCCTCAGGCCCTATTTTGGCAGGATTTCTCCTTGCACATCTCAGTTATCAATACTCTTTTCTCATTATTGCGATACTATTAATATTGGCCTCGTTTGTTTTCGTTCTAACGGTATTCGAGAGAAAAATAAATATTTTTAAATCTGGAGGCATAACATGAAAAATTTGTTTGTAATTATGAGTGGTTTTATCTTATGCTTTTATGCAGAATATGGATGGTGTGACGACCCCACGCATCCCATCTGGGAGTCTTCTTACACGAAAACTCCACCAGTTATTGACGGAAAAATGGAAGAAGTTTGGGAAAGGACTAAACCACTAACTGTCACAGTCAGGGAAGCAATAGGAGGTGATAATCCTGGACAGGTAGCACTTCGTGCCCTTAATACAGATGATACTCTTTATGTAATGGCTCAATGGCCTGACGACACGAAAGGCGTTATGCGTGACCCGTATATCTGGAACGCAGAAAAGAAAGCCTATGATCGCCCATCGAAACCTGATGACCAGTTTGCCTTAGAATTCCCGATGACGGGGAAATTTGATATTCGGATGATAACTCTGTCTCACGAGTATACTGCCGATGTATGGCACTGGAAGGCCGGGCGCGGCAACCCTATTGGTTGGGTAGATGACAAGCGACACATCATCAGTCAAAAACCAATTCAAAGTGGGGTTGAATATTCAATGGGCGGACACGGGAATGTCTATATAGCACGTATCATGGATGAAGGTACATCTTCTTATTTCATGAAACCGAAATCAACTGTATTTGAAGGTAACGTAGTAGATTCTTTTGAACAACGTCAGCCTACCGGCAGTTTAGCGGATGTGCAAGGTAAGGGATTATACGAAGGAAAGAACTGGACATTAGAGATGTCACGCAAGTTCAATACAGGACATAATGATGACGCGGTGATTGACCCAATTAAGGACAATATCTGCGCTATCGCAGTCCTCAACGATGAGCTTTACTGGGAACATTCGGTTTCGTCTTTGATTACACTACGATTTGTCAGCAATGGAAAATAATTTATATGACTATTTATTTTGGAAAGCGAGGACATGTTACATGAAAATACTTCTTAAAGCCGTTTCAGTTTGTTTATTAAGCACGTCAATTTACAGTTATGCCCATGCACAGCAAGGACAAAAAATTACCACTTCAGAAATTCTGGGGGAAAGAAAGGAATTTTATTTTGATGACAACAAAGTTAATGAATTACCTGTAGGCTTTCAGAGCGCATTCACAGGAAAGGGCGAACCAGGGCATTGGGTAGTTAAGAAGATTGAACATGCGCCTTCAGCCGACAACGTGGTAGAACAGACCAAACTGGATGATACTGATTATCGTTTCCCCCTTTTGGTATTGGATGGCGTGTCCTATAAGGATTTCATGGCATTTGTGAGATTCAGGACTGAAAGTGGGAAGGTAGACCAGGCTGGCGGATTGGTCTTCAGATACAAGGACAACAACAACTATTATGTGCTCCGCGCCAATGCCTTAGAAAACAATGTCCGGCTCTATACAGTAATTAATGGTAACCGAAGACAAATTGGAGGGAAAAATACAAAAGTAACACCTAAGGAGTGGCATCTACTCAAGGTCATCTGCAAGGCGGACAAGATTCAGTGCTTTTTTGAGAACACAAAGGTCTTCGAAGTATCAGACGACACCTTTGACAGCGGAAGCGTGGGACTCTGGACAAAGTCGGATTCGTATACATACTTTGACGACCTGTTGATACAGGAATCAAAGTAAAGTGTAATATTCATGAGACCGTTCAAAAAGTTTCCGCCGATACAATAAGGGTAGGGGCAATTCATGAATTGCCCCTACTTTTTAAACAATCCTCATGCCATTTTACTACATGTTTGTACTTATTGATAATAAAGGCAAAAAATTGGTTTCGACTTGTTGAGCTATGTTATATGCGGAAATGTTTATTGCTCATAGCGCTATATGTCCTGGAAGGGTTTATGCTACCCGCCGAGGTGTTAGCGTTAAGACCGTTTGTCACGACGGATGCAGATGTAGTCGAAACCAATTTGGTTGAGATCGAGTTGGGCGTCTTTGGACTGCATACACAAAGACATCCAGGAGCAGATGAGCTAACATTGGACATACCAGGCATTCGTTTCAATTATGGATTACCATGGGATAGTGAAATCGTATTGGAAACCGCGGGGGAGTTGATTGATAATGAATACAAAGGTGCGTTGGGCATAAAGGAAAAACAATTTGCCCATACCGCGGGTTTCTATAAGAAGGTCTGGTGGCGGGGAAGTGATTGGATACCCAATTTTGCTACAGAAACAGGCATTGTATTTCCCACAGAAAAAGACACCTCCGGATTAAACTTCGAGGGAACGGGCATCTTCTCGTGGTATCTTAACAACCTTACGTGCCACCTGACATTGGGCGGAGGGACTGAGAAAGAGCCCTTCGGGCAGAACAGACGCGGTCTCTTCATGTATGGCATTATATTAGACGTACCTCTACCTCAATATAAAAAACTCCATTTCGTATCAGAGTATAGCGGGGAAAAGGTGGAAAGTGCCATAGTAGACCATCAATTACTGGGTGGGTTCATGTGGGAAGGACCAAAAGAGATTGAGTACGACATTGCCGGATTCACAGGATTAAATAGCGAGAGTGTGGATTGGGGCATGACGATGGGCGTGACATTTGTTATTGGAAAAACAGCTTATCGCAGAGAACATTGATGGGTGTAATGGATAATAACTTACTTTCATTTGAAGAGTATAGGATACTTGTCGAGCAAGCCCCCATAATGATATGGCGGTCAAATACCACAACAGCATGCGACTATTTCAACGAGAGGTGGCTTGCTTTTACGGGACGCACCATAGAACAGGAAATGGAAAATGGATGGGCAGCAGGGGTACACCCTGAAGACCTCGACAAATGCCTTAAAATCTATTTAGACACTTTCCAAAAGCGGGAAGTATTCGAGATGGAGTATCGTCTCCGCCGGCATGACGGACAGTATCGATGGATATTCGACCGGGGAGTGCCGTTTAAAGGCCACAATGGACAGTTTGCGGGTTACATAGGAAGCTGTATAGATGTGACAGAAAAAGTAGAGGCGCGGGAGTACCTCCAGAAAATACACAGAAAACTGGAGTCGATTGTTAATGAGCGCACTGCCGAACTGCGGAGGAAACAAAAAGAATTGGAAGACCTGAATGAAGCCCTTGAAAAACAGGCGATTACCGACACACTGACCGAAGTTTATAACCGCCAGAAATTCCATGAAATGCTGATACAAGAGACAAAGGAATCCAGACGGTACAATACCCACCTTTCTCTGATTATGTTTGATATCGATCACTTTAAACTCGTCAATGATACGTACGGCCACCAGGCTGGAGATGCAGTCTTAAAAGAGACGGCTAAGTTGATAAGCAAAAACATTCGTGACGCAGACCTTCTTGCCAGATATGGAGGAGAGGAGTTTATGATTCTGACTCCCCAAACAGACAGGGAGAGCGCATTTACGTTGGCAGAAAAATTAAGAGAAACAATCAGAACGACAAAATTCAACGGAGTACAACACGTTACCTGTAGCTTTGGCGTAACACAGTTTCACGGCAGAGACACCATAGACAGTTTTCTGAAACGGATAGATGACGCGCTCTACAGGGCAAAAAATAACGGGAGAAATAGGGTTGAGATGCTTTGAGGATACTGGATTTTTATTGAATCTCTAAATAGTATCTTCCCAAAATTATTTTGACATTTTTAGCACGTTTCTAAAAATAGTGACGTGTGACGAATGGCGAGTGACGGGAAAAACGTCACCCGTCACCTTCCACTCGCCACCTTAGCTCATTTTTAACTATTTTAGGTTCCGGCTGTGCTACGCCAGGAATTATTACAGTGAAGCAAAAAAGTGAGGTGAATTATGAAGTTCATATCTATTATATTCACAGCCTTATTACTATCAGTTAAACTGTGTTCAGCAGGAAATGAGGTGGTTGTTTATACATCCGAGGACAAGATTTTTTCAGAACCCGTGCTTCAGGCATTTGGGAAAAAGACGGGAATAAAGGTACGGACTATCTATGATACAGAAGAAACCAAGAGCACGGGTCTGGTCAATCGTTTGATTGCAGAGAAGGACAATCCGCAGGCAGATGTATTCTGGAGCGGAGACCCAGTACGCCCTGCTTTGCTTGAGTTCAAAAGCATAATAACACCTTATTTTTCAAGCGTAGCAGCAGACATTCCAAGGTTTTATAAAGACGAGGACGGTCATTGGACGGGTTTTTCTGCACGGGCGCGCATCATTCTTTATAATACAAATCTGGTTAATATGGATGAAAGACCATTATCTCTATTCGACCTTACGAAACCCGTGTGGAGAGGACAGGTTGCAATAGCAAACCCGTTATTTGGCACCACCTCAATCCACATGTCAGCCTTATTCATAATCCTGGGCGATGAAAAAGCCATGAAATTTCTGAATGATCTGAAGGCCAACGGTGTGAAGCTTGTTT
>DBJWYX010000048.1:0-11929 GCA_052360825.1 Candidatus Wunengus sp. YC64 | reverse complement strand
GTTCTGCCTGCTTACCGTGAGGCTGGCATAAAAGCCGGTGTGCCAGCGGATGATGCCCACAGGCAAGAACAAATTATGAAAGGCTTTGAAATCGTCTGCGCCATGCCGTATGGCGAGGCCCGCAAGATGGTCTCGCATCCGGTAACCTGTGTCGATTGCCATGATCCGGAAACCATGCAACTGCGCGTCACACGACCGGGTTTTCTCAATGCAATTCAAAAATTAGCCGGGTCTGATGATCCATTACCCCATTTGCCCAGCATCGAACGCTGGCGCAAAGACGGTCGGAAGGGCGATTATGACGTCAATAGCATGGCAACGCGGCAGGAAATGCGTTCATTTGCCTGCGGCCAATGCCACGTAGAGTATTATTTTAAGGGCGAAGGCAAACTCCTTACCTACCCTTGGCACAAAGGCCTGAAGGCAGAGCAGATCGAAGACTATTATGACGAAGTGGGTTTTAAGGATTGGACACACAAGGCTAGCGGCGCACCAGTTCTGAAAGCGCAACATCCAGAGTTCGAGATGTGGAGTCAGGGAATCCATGCCCGCAGTGGTGTGGCGTGTGCAGATTGCCATATGCCTTACAGGCGGGAAGGCGCCATCAAAATCAGCGATCACAATGTACGTAGTCCCTTGCTGAACGTTGCCAATGCGTGTCAAACCTGTCATCACTTCAGCGAAGCAGAACTCAAAGCCCGTATCGAGTTAATTCAAGACTGCACAAGGACGTTAATGATTCGGGCAGAGGAAGCGGTTGTTGCCCTCATCCACGATTTACACCAGGCACAGGAATTTGGCATACCCGCCGAACAACTGAAAGAGGCGCAAGCCTTACACCGTAAGGCACAGTGGCGGTTAGACTTTGTGGCGGCTGAAAACTCAATGGGCTTCCACGCCCCGCAGGAAGCCGCGCGCATTCTGGGTGAGGCAATTGATTACGCACGGTGTGGCCAGCTTGAGATGGCGAAACTGCAATCTGCTGCACATTAAAACGTACTTACTCAACATTTATTTTTATTTTACCTTGCTTTACTATATGATGTTTGATAATATTCTATTGTGTAGTTCGGTTGTATTGTAAAGTCGTATTATATATTTGCGTTATATTAAGGCTACAAAGTTACAACTTTGTGGCCTTTTTTTTTGTAATTTTTTTAATGTGAGAGGGGGTGATTTAAGAATGGCAAATGGAACAGTGAAATGGTTCAATGACAAAAAGGGATTTGGTTTTATTTCTCAGGATAATGGAGATGATGTTTTTGTACATCAAACTTCAATCCAGACGGAAGGGTTTAGAACCCTTGCAGAAGGAGATAAGGTCGAGTTCGAGGTCATGAAGGACCAAAAGGGCTACAAAGCCACAAAAGTTGTCAAATTATAAATTTATCAAAAAGCACACTCTTATATTTAAGATAATCAATTGCAATAGATATGGTGTTTAAAAATATGGAGTAGCCACTTAAAGTATAATTATAATTACAACCAGAAGACCCCAATATCGGTAAAAGGATATTGGGGTTTTTTGTTTATGTTTTTTCTTGACATCAATTACCATCCGTGCTTATATTTATTACATAAATTTTTTAACAGAGGTAAACAAGGAGGAATACTTTAATACTTAACACATGCTGGTGATTTTCATAAATGGTTAAGTTGCTTAAAGAATGAAAATAAGCAAAGCATTACGATAAAGGCAAACCCAGAGTGATCGGGGGACGCAAAGTAAAGTGTCTTTAAAAGATCAAGAAGTATCAGGAAAAGACAGCCTTACTGCCGAAGATGTTTTGGATGAATATCTTTGCAGTAAGGCTTTTTTTGTTTTAAGGATATCTTCACAAACTGTGAATTTATCAGAAATCATCGTGGTATTTACAGGTCTTAACTTTTAGGAAAGGAGGTGACGGGCTTGTTTTCTACAAATTTCGGTTTTTCTATAAAGGTTGGTAGTCTTGACGCTGATAGTGTAAAGGTAAAACCCTTGGAAAGTAATACGCACCATAGCAAACAGTATGCTGTTACTGTATTTGAATTGCAAGAGCCTCTGGTGGATATTTTTGAAGAAACGGATCATACCCTGATTGTTGCCGATATGCCGGGAGTAAACGAGAAAGATATTCATGTTGATTTAAAAGACGATATATTGCAAATCTCGACCAAGACCAGCGAAAAGAATTATCAGAAAGAAATCCTCCTGAAAGAAAGTTTTACAAAAGACAGGATAGTTCATACCTATAAAAATGGAATACTTAAAATAAGTTTAATGAAGTGATATTACAATCTTAGCAAAATAAAACAAAACGGCCATTTTCTGCCTAAGAATATTTTCAATGGGTATATTCAGGTATTTTTACATTTCTCAAATATTCTGCTGTACTCTCAGGTATTAGCGGATTCGACCTTATTTCGGACATGCTTTGCCTCCAATAAATTAGTTAGCTGTTTGTTCCAGTTGCTGTATGAGTTTGTTTATTCCAGCAGACTGTTCTTGCTGCGGGTCTATTTTTATACTTTCCTTCAGATGAAACAATGCCCTGTCTTTGTCCTTTCTGTGTTTTAGAATAACAGCTCCTAAATTCATATGGGCATTTGCATAATTGGGCTTGATTTGTACAGCCATCTCGAATTCTTTGATCGCCTCGTCAAATAGGCGTCCGTCATTGTAAAGAATGCCGAGGTCATTATGCGCCTCTGCATGATAAGGTTCTATACTGATCGCGAATTTGAATTCACGTTCGGCCTCATCCATCATGCCTTTTCTGTAATAGGCTATGCCAAGATTGTTATGCGCATCAGGGTATAGTGGATTACTGGAGATCGCCTCTCTGAAAGCTTGAATCGCATCATCTAAACGCCTTTGCTTTGTAAAGACAACGCCGAGATTATTGTACGCTCTTGGATGCTTAGGATTTATGTTCAGACACCTTATGAAATGCCGGATAGCATCGTCAAAAAGGTTCATCTTGTTATAATAAATACCAAGGTTGTTGTAAATATCTGCATCGTTTGGATCAATCGATAATGCCTTTTGGTATTCTTCAAAGGCTGCGATATTAAGCCCTTTTTTCTCATAAGCATTCCCCAAATTAATGTGTGCCCGGAAACTATTCGGCGAGGTTAGCGTCGTCCTTGACCATAACCACAGGCCGTCCTTCCAGTCGTTATTTCTCTTAAAAGTCAGGTATGCATTTCCCGAAAAAATAAAGAACAATATAAAAATAAAAACTAAAATCATCCTGTCAAAAAAAGGTACAGAGGAGGAGGAAAATCGTTCAGAATCCCACTTTCTAACTGGTATTTTTGACATAATGTTAGCGATGATCATACAAAAACCGGCGCCCGGTATGTATAAATAACGTTCCGCCATAATGTTTCCCAGCGGAACAATATTCATCACGGGAATAAGCGTGATAAAAAACCAGAGGATAAAAAAGTACATGTGCCTGTATTGAAATCGCAGTCGGTATGAAATTGTAGCGACTGCAATAAAGAGCAGGACAGTCAGCCAAAATGAGACTCTTGCAAGCGATGTGGAAAAAGGAACTACGTAGTCGGCATTCAGGTAAAAAGGCAGGAAGAGAAGTTTTACGTAAGAAGCCAGGATATGGATCATGGTCAGAAAGTTGACAAAAAAACTACCCTGTGGGTAAGGAATTTGTGATTCCAACGGATTGTGGAGAAAAAAGAAACGGTTCATGATATAAAAAATAGCAACGAAAAAATATCCCAAATAATATAGATACTTTGATTTCATGTACGAATAACCTTTAAAAACCACGTCGTACAAGACGATTAATACAGGCAAAGTAATCGCCATTTCTTTGGAAAAGAGACTCAGAAAATAACAAAATAATGACATGGCGTGATAAAGGATATATCGTCGTTGATTTGCTTTCAGATAACAGATGAATGCCAGGATAAAAAACATAAACGCTAATAGGTCTTCCCGGAAACCGACGGCATTGACCACTTCAGAAAAGAGGGGATATGAAGAAAAGAACATCGTAGAAATTAAAGCCGTCGTTCTGTTTTTAAATACCCGAAAACCAAAAATAAAAACCAGGACACTATTGATGGCGTGAAGTAAAATATTGGTGAGATGGTATCCCAATGGATTCAAATGCCAAAAGGTATAGTCAATAAAGTAAGATAAAGTCACTACAGGGCGATAGGTCAATTCGGCTGAAAGGACGAAGTATTTGCTAGTAAAAATATCGGGAAGGTTACTCCAGTGCCTTATGAAGTAATTATTGATGATGGTAGAATCATCGTCGTAAACAAATGAATTTTGCAGACAATTCAGGTAAACAATAATTGATATAAAAAATGGCAACAACAGGCAATAAACATGACGGCGCTTTTCCAATTTCTTAACCCTTGAGTGTGATTTTTAACATTAGAGTTTAGCGTAAGATTCGTAAATATAACACATTAAAATTACCCTTGACAATAAATATCTTGTCATGTAGACTTTATTCTTAATTTGCTAGAGAAATTATTTCGCTAAAAAAATTTTAACCCCAACATTACCTTCCCAGATAGATAAGTACTAACCGGAGGGAATGTACCTTGCGTTAGTAACAATACAATGAAACATTACGCTGTTTTCTATTACTTTAGATATTATAATAAAGGAGGGTCTTAGGGTTAGATATTAAATTATGAAAATTAATATATTGCCCTAAAACCTATTGTTTTAGGGTTTTTTTTTGTCTATAAATTTTAAAAAGAGGTATAGTTTATGATTATTGTAATGAAAATCGAATCTACAAAAAAGGACATTGATCACGTCCTTGAAAGCATTGAAAAAGCGGGCTTAAAAGGGGTTCTGTTACAAGGCACCAACCGAAACGTCATTGCGATTATTGGTGACGAACGGATATTACCCGCTGATTTTTGGGATGTATTGCCCGGTGTAGAAAAGACCGTCCCAATTCTAGCGCCGTACAAATTAGCCAGCAAGGAAGGGAAGGATTTTAAAACTATTATTCACCTCAGTAATGGGAAAAAAATTGGCGGGGATCACATCGCAGTTATTGCAGGTCCATGCGCCATAGAGAGCAAAGAACAAATTGTTGAAATTGCCAAAAGAGTCAGAGATGCGGGTGCAACTGCATTAAGAGGCGGTGCATTCAAACCCCGCAGCAATCCTTACACCTTTCAAGGTTTACAGGAAGAGGGTCTCGTACACCTGGCACGCGCCCGTGAGGCATCTGGCCTGCCTATCGTCACAGAGGTGCTGACCCCTGAGCATGTAAAATTAGTAAGTAAATACAGCGATATATTACAAATCGGAACCCGCAATATGCAAAATTTCCTGCTCTTGCGCGCGGTGGGTGAAGCAGGAAAACCGGTAATTTTAAAACGAGGGATGTCCGCAACTATTGAAGAATTTCTCCTGGCAGCAGAATACGTACTGGCACAAAACAATCCCAATGTTATCCTGTGTGAAAGGGGTATCCGAACCTTTGAGACTCATACTCGTTTTACGTTGTCATTGAGTGTCGTACCACAACTCAAGGAGATGACGCATCTGCCTATTATTGTAGACCCCAGCCATGGAACCGGAAAGAGAAGCCTCGTTAACCCGATGTCCAAAGGCTCTATAGCAGTTGGCGCCGACGGCCTTTTAATTGAAACCCACCCTGATCCTGAAAAGTCATTCGTGGACGGACCGCAAACAATTACCCTCGAAGCATTTGACCAGTTAATGCAGGAGCTCAAACCAATAGCCGAAGCAGTTGGAAAGAAAATATAATCTGTGAGAAGAAAAGACAAAGAAATAACCGACAAGAATGAAATCGAAGACATTCTTTCCAACACCATGGTGGGAAGGCTGGGGACGTGTGCCAATGGAATTCCATACATCACACCCATGAATTTTACGTATGATAAGGAGACGTCAAAAATATACCTCCATTGCGCGAATGAAGGCAGAAAGATTGAGAATATCCGTGCCAATCAAAATGTATGTTTCGAGGCGGAAGAAGTCACCAATGTGCTTGTCAAGCAGCCTACCTGTGCTTCTTCCGTTGCATACAGGTCTGTAATTCTGTTTGGTAGCATAAAAATACTTACTGATCCACATGCTAAAAACGAAGCCCTCCAGAAACTTGCAAATAAATATGCGCCACAGAATCCCAAGGCGCCTTTTACCGATGCGATGTTGAACAAGACAAATGTCCTCGAGATTGAAATCAAAGAGATGACCGCAAAAAGAAGTCCTGTGAAACCTGCGATTACCGATCCTGCAAAAAAATAGAGTAACTATTGCTTGATTGCATAAATTAGAATAACGAAAATGTGTAACAGTTCACCCCCTCCCCTAACCCCTCCCACCAGGGGCGGGGGAAATCCGTCCTCGACGCAGATCGGGGAAACGTTTCCTCCCCCTCGATGGGGGAGGCCAGGTGGGGGTGCTGAACTGTTACAGGAAAGGAACTACATTTTATGGAAATTACAGCATCGAAGAGATTGCAGTCTATTGGTGCGTATGCCTTTGCAGAAGTTGATAAAGAAGTAGAAAAATTAAAATCCATGGGTATCACCCCGATTGATTTTGGCGTGGGTGACCCTACTGTGCCTACGCCTGAAATTGTGCGGAAGGCGACTCAAAAGGGAATAACGTTGCGTAAATCTTCAGGTTATCCCAGTTATATTGGCACACCTGAATTCCGACAGGCTATTGGACAGTGGATACAAAAAAGATTTGGTGTACAGCTTGACCCGGCTACAGAGATTTCATCCACGATCGGTTCAAAAGAGGCTGTATTCAACTTTCCGGAAGGAATCGTCAATCCGGGTGATTATGTAATTATCCCTTCTCCTGGATATCCGCCGTATACGCGGGGAACTCTGTTCGCCGAAGGGATTCCTTACTATGTGCCGATTCTGGCTGAAAATAAATTCCTGATAGACCTGAAATCCATTCCGGAAGAAGTCTGCCGGAAGGCAAAGATTTTTTGGGTCAACTACCCCAACAGCCCTACTGGCGCCACCGCGCCTTTGTCATACTTAAAAGAAATTGTTGAATTTGGGAAAAAATATAATATCATCATCGCTTCTGACGAGGCATATAGTGAAATTTATTTTAATGAACCGCCTCACAGCATCCTGGAGATTACAAAAGAAGGTGTCATTGTCTTTAATTCTTTCTCCAAGAGGAGCGCCATGACGTGCTATCGGGTGGGCTGGGTAGCCGGCGATAAACGGATTGTAGATATATTTAAAAAGGTTAAGACGAACGTTGACTCAGGTACGGCCACTTTTATACAGGATGGAGCCATTGCCGCACTCAGCGATGAAACCCATGTCGAAAAGATGAGGGCTGAGTATAAAATCAAAAGAGATTTATTGGTGGATGCATTCAAACGTATCAAACTCCCGGACTGTACCCCGGAATCTACAATTTATCTATGGCAAAAGACTCCAGAGGGCATGACCTCTGTCGATTTCGCCAGAAAATTACTTTCACCCGATATCGCCATAGTAACAACGCCCGGCGCCTGGATTAGCGATAAGACAGAAAGCGGATTAAATCCCGGAGAAGGTTACGTACGATTTGCCCTGGTGCCCAGCATCAAAAATACGAGAGAGGCAGCTAGGCGAATTAAAAAAATACTGCCAAAGGTTTTATAAAGGCAACCACAGATTTCGCAGATTGCACAGATTAATAAAAATTTGAGGTATATTTCATGAAAAAGCGGCTTTTTAGCGGAATCCAACCCAGCGGGGACGTGCATATCGGCAATTACCTGGGAGCCATTAGGAACTGGGTGCGGATGATCGATCAGTACGACTGTATCTTTTGCATCGTAGATTATCATGCGATTACTATTGAATACAATCCGGAAGAGATGCAAAAACGCATCCTCAATGCGGCGGCTGTCAATATTGCTGCAGGTCTTGACCCAAACCAGTGTATCATCTTTGTCCAGTCATACGTGCCTGAACATACAGAACTCGCCTGGATTTTAAACACAGTAACCCCTATGGGGCATTTAGAGCGTATGACCCAATTTAAAGACAAGTCAAAACAGCATAGGGAAAATATCAATGCAGGGTTATTTACCTATCCGGTTTTACAGGCTGCTGACATCTTGATCTATAAAGGTGAAGCCGTACCAGTGGGCGAAGACCAGGTACAGCATATCGAATTATGCAGGGAGATTGCCAGAAAATTTAATATGCGATATGGAGAAACATTCCCCGATCCTATGGAGATACTCTCCGAAGCCCCAAGAATTATGGGGCTCGATGGCAAGACCAAGATGAGCAAGAGCCTGGGGAATTATATATCACTGGTGGAATCTCCTGAATCAATATGGAAGAAACTATCGACAGCCGTTACTGATGAAAACAGGAAGAGACGCACAGACCCCGGCAATCCCGATATCTGCAACCTCTACACCTTGCATAAATATTTCTCTAAAAAAGAACAAATCGACCGCATCACTGTGGTGTGCCGCTCCGCCGAGATTGGCTGTATTGAATGTAAAAAGATTCTCTCAGAAAACATCGTTGAAGCGCTGACACCCATTCGCTATAGATATGAACAATTAATTAAAAATCCGGATTATCTGTTAAGCATCTTGCATACAGGGGCAAAGAAATGTAAAGGTATGGCAGAAGATACCATGTCCGAAGTAAAAAAGAAAATGGGTTTGAGGTGACATACAGGCATTTCAAAGTGGTAGCGCAACCGTCCCGGTTGTGCAAAGTTCTTGCTCTTGCTGGTTCAATCGTCCTCGATTGAACCTAAACATTTGGCATGTCGTGACACCAATGCAAAACCCAGTACCCGATTCAAAACATAAGGTTCAATCGTTCGACTGAGCGCTCACGACGAAGTCTACACGATTGAACCGGCCGTGAGAGAAAAGCTAAAAAATGGATTATTTTGTAAAAACTATCGTATCGTTATTAAAGGAAAAAACAAACCTTCAGGAAGATGAGTTAGAAAAACTTATTGAAATCCCACCCGATTTAAAGATGGGTGATTACGCATTCCCCTGCTACAGCCTCGCAAAAACCCTCAAAAGCGCTCCAAACATTATTGCTACGGAACTGTCTAAAACATTAGCTACAATCATAAATGAAAATCCACCTGAATCCCCATTTTCTAAAAGGGGACTAAGGGAGATTACAGAGATTAAAGCTATAGGGCCGTATGTGAACTTCTTTGTGAATAAAACAATATTCACGGAGATGGTATTGAAGAAAATACATGAAGAGCAAAATTGCTATGGCAGCGGGAACACAGGCAGCGGGAAGACCGTTGTCATTGATTATTCTTCTCCAAACATTGCCAAACACCTTGCCGTTCACCACCTCCGTTCAGCGCTTATCGGAAGTGCGATTTACAATATTTACAAAACCCTCGGATACAGATGTATTGGTATCAATCACCTCGGTGATTGGGGGACTCAATTCGGGCAGTTGATTGTTGCTTATAAAAAATGGGGAAGCGAAGACACCCATACATCTTATACCGTTACAGACCTGAACAATCTCTACGTAAAATTCCATCAGGAAGCTGAAAAGAATACTGCCCTGGAAGACGAGGCAAGGGAATGGTTCAAGAAACTCGAAGCAGGGAATTCTGAGGCAAAGGAACTATGGCAGCGCTTCAAGGATATCAGTCTGAAAGAATTTCAAAAAATCTACGATATGCTGGGCATACACTTCGATGCCTTCGTTGGCGAAAGCTTTTATAACACGATGGTTGAAGATACGGTAACAAGGATTAAGGAAAAGGGACTAACCAGGATTAGCGAGCAGGCACTGATTGTAGACTTGGAAACTTACAACATGCCTCCATGCCTTTTACGCAAAAAAGACGATGCCACCCTTTACGCAACCCGTGATATTGCAGCCGCAGAATACAGGAAAAAGACGTATAACTTTGCTAAAATGGTTTACGTGGTCGGTTCTGAGCAGAAACTCCATTTTAAGCAGGTTTTTAAGGTTTTAGCGTTGATGGGATACGACTGGGCAAATCATTGTGTGCACGTAGATTTTGGTCTCATGAAATTTAAGGACGGTAAGATGTCCACCCGAAAAGGGAAGGTTGTTTTACTGGAAGACCTGTTAATTGAAGCTGTTGAACGTATCAAAGAAATTATAGAAGCAAAGAATCCTTCTTTAGAAAATAAAGAAAACGTTGCTCAAGACGTGGGTATCGGAGCAGTCATATTTGCTGATTTGAGCGCCAAACGCAATAAAGACGTGGTCTTTGATTGGGATGAGGCGCTGAATTTCGAAGGGGAAACTGGTCCTTATGTTCAGTATACCCATGCACGACTCTGTAGTATCCTGAGAAAATACGGAAGGCCTGTAACGGCGGACATACCTTTTGAATTATTGAAAGAAGACGAGACCATTATTCTGATCAAGAATTTGTGGCGATTCCCCTCCGTTATATTGAAGGCTGCAGAGCTTTATGAACCCTCTTTAATTAGTAATTATCTTATTGATGTGTGCGGTAATTTGAACAGATTTTATAATGCCCATCGTGTCTTGTCAGATGACGGAGAACTAACCAAGGCCAGGATATTACTGGTGGACTCTACCCGTCAGGTCATAAAGAACGGCCTTAACATACTTGGAATACGTGCCCCGGAACGGATGTAAATACACTCATGTTTTATTTCTCTTGACAAAATAAATTAAAAAAAATAGAGTGACCTACGTGATAAAGGATATCTCAAGAAGATTTAAGATGAAGCAAGGACAATTCATAAGCGAGGAAAAACTGCTTAATCAAATTATTCATATTTTAATGGAAAAGTTGGGACCTGTAGAAACAAACCGATTTCTTTCTTTACCAGCAAAAAAAAGATTAGAATCTGTAAAACGACATAGAATTTGGCAATCTAAATTGGATAAAGATAAGTTTTTTAATAATATTTTTCGTTAATCGTGGAGAGTATTTCTGCTTGGTAATTTGTTAGTTAGTGTTTGAACGGAAACAGTGCAAAGGCAAGTAGAATAAGGCAAAGCAGGCGGAAATAGTTAATGAAGAGCGTTGAATAATTTCGTGAGATAGGGTAAAATATGGCGAGAACAAAGGGATTCTTGGGTGAAAGAGTCCAAATATTCGATTCATTAACAAAAAAGCCAAAGGACATTCGCGAGGACATGAGAAAGAGATTTGAGCAGCAAGGGAAACTTGGGGTCATATCCATTTCGGAAGTAAAACTGCCAATAAAGAGTCGAGATGAGCTACCACCGATATTGATGGCATTGCAACATATCTATGTTACGCCGGAGTTGAACGAGGAGGTATTCCGGATATTAGAGACGAAGGTAATGAAGGGGAAGAAAAAGACGGGGAGATATGGGATGGATTTGTGGCATATCTTGGTATTATCGGTGGTGAGATTAGGGTTAGATGCCGATTATGACAGGTTGGAGGATTTTGCCAACCATCACAAACTTATCAGGCAGATACTGGGGGTTGAGACGGCATTTGGAGAGGGCAAGGTCTTTTCGATGCAGAGCATCAAGGACAATATAAGTTTATTGGATGAGGAGACCATCAGGCAGATAAATGAAGTGGTGATATCATCGGGGCATCAGTTGGTTAAAAAAAAAGACGAAGAACTGCGTATTAAGGTGGATACGTATGTGTTAGAGTCAAATGTACACTTTCCGACAGATATGAATTTGTTGTGGGATGCGGGGCGCAAGAGCCTGGACATGATAGAGGATGCAATAGAGGAAGGCCTCCTGGAGTGGAAAGGATGGCGCAAGGGCAAATATTGGAGGAGAGAGTTGAAGACGCTGATGAGGGTCAGCACAAAGGCGTCAAGTAGCGGAGGAAAAAACAAGAAGGAAATAGAGAAAGAGCATGTGAGGAGTTACTTAGAATTGTCGAGGAGTTTGAGTGGAAAGATAGGTGCAAGTCTGTTAGCCATCTACGAAAGAG
>DBJWYX010000047.1:0-11937 GCA_052360825.1 Candidatus Wunengus sp. YC64 | reverse complement strand
GTTCAAGAGGTCGTGGGTTCAAATCCCGCCACCCCGACCACTTCAATTCTTTATTTAGATTTTGTTCTTGAGGACACCCCTTTTTTCGGTTACTATCCCTTCCTACCTCTTTTACCAGACAATGAGATTAGTCCTTTTTACACTCACTCTGTAATATCTTCTGATGGTATATGGTTTAAGAATGGTTAAGTTCTGTCGATACACACGTAAAGTTAAAAGGAGGGTATGGGATGAAAATGTTTCTGCAGATGCTTACGCTGGGGATAGCACTGTTTCCGTTTGGACAAGGCTTACGGGCGGGGGTTCTTGAAGACGTCATGAAGGGTAAGTCTATAGTTATCGACTTAACTTACCCATTGAATGGAAAAAATGCTTACTGGCCTGTGGGGCCGTATACCCCGTTTAAGTACGAGGTCATTGCCAATCTTAAAAAAGACAAGGTGTTTTCGGGAAAGTACAGCACGCCAGAGCACCTTGGAACGCATATTGATGCGCCTAACCATTTCGAGGAAGGTCTGCCTTCTGTTGACCAAATTCCCTTTGAAGAACTGATCGGTCCTGCAGTTGTCATCGATGTAACGGATAAGGTAGAGAGAGATGCTGATTATATCCTTTCACCATCGGACATCTTGCTGTGGGAAAAAGATAACGGGCAGATCCCCGAAGGGGCAATTGTGCTGTTAAATACAGGATGGAGCAAACGATGGCATGATTATGATGGTTATAAAAACTTTGATAAGAAAGGCAGTATGCACTTCCCCGGTTATTCAAAAGAGTCTACTCATTTTCTGGTAACAAAGAGAAATATCAAAGGTATTGGTATCGACACCCTTAGCGGGGATTGTGGAACCAGCACAGATTTTATAGTCCATCATACTATCAATGCGGCAGGAAAATTTATTCTTGAAAATGTAGCCAACCTGGATAAGTTGCCGTCCAAAGGCGCTACCCTTATTATTGCTCCCATCAAAATCGAAGGAGGTTCAGGCGGTCAGTGCCGTATCTGGGCTATTTTGCCAAAGTAACTGCGAATTTGGTAACAGTTCAGTTCACCGCAGAGAACGCAAAGATCGCAGAGATTTTTCCGTAAGTGTTCTGTTATATGATTGTAGAAGCCTGGACTGGCTGTCCAAGTGTTTCTTTGATGTGGTTGAGAAAAACCTTGTTTGGGTTGTAATTTTTCTGAAGTGGGCTTATGATGAAGACAGGTGTATAACATCCGACCATATGCAATCTTTCCCGTGCCTTTGCGATATCATCCGTATGGTCATCGGCATATTTGTTAATCACTGCCAGGCCTATTTTAGAAATTATTTGTCTTGTCGAACGCTTGATTTTAGCCTCCCTCGGAGTGGTGACAAGGATGCTGAGGTCGGCATTGTGTGTGTGCAAAAAGCTGTTACCTTCCACCAGGACTGAATCGCTCTTGTTGAAGTAAGTTAGCGCCTCTTCGATGCCTTTTTCTAAATGATCTGTGTGTGTTTGCAGCCAGACCACTTTCTGGGCTCCGGCATTTTTAAAAAGAGAGGTGTCTTTGCCCTCCTGCTCGATTTGTAGTGGGTCAACCGTAATTTTGTACGGGAGTGTCATGGTTTCACACACATCGCAGTCAGAGTGCCTGGGACAGTTACCTTCGTGTTTCGTCGTGATTTTTAAGGCGGATAAGTCACCAAAATGTCTCAGTAAGAACTGGGCAACTATCGTCTTTCCCACGCCGCTTGCTGTGCCGGTAATGGATATGATTTTCATTGGAATAATTTTACAATCAGATATTTATAGCTGAATAGTCATTTAAAAATAAGTATACTATTTTCTTCCGATTCCCACAACTCCTTTTATCTTTTCATCCCTATCAAGAATAGGAGCGCCAGACCAGGTTGTCTTGATTTTAGCGCCTTTATTTGTGATGCAGGTAAGCGGATAGTTGTAAACATTGCCTTCCTTTACCATCGTTTCCAAATCTGTTCCCTTGAAAAAGTTTTTCTTTTCGGCAAAGAGTGTATCGATAGGTTTTCCTAATATCTCTTCCTTTCTGTAACCGAAAAGTCCTCTTGCAGCATCGTTAATGCTGCATATATTGGCATGTTCGTCTGTGGCAATAATGGCGTCCGGTGCAGTATCAATGATGCTATTTATCATGTCTTTTTCCTTGATGAGTGAAGCACTTTCATCGATCATTTGCTGGCGGAGGTCATGGAGGCGTCTCAATAACTTATCGGTATTTACCTCGATATGGCGTTTTTCCAATCCGCGATGGATGGTGTTGATGATAGTATCCGGATCGATAGGTTTGGTAATATAGTCGTAGGCGCCGTGACGGAAAGCCGTTATTGCCGATTCAATACTTGGCCGTGCTGTCATGATAATGACCAGCGTCTTAATGTCCAACTTTTTGATGTTGTTTAAGAGTTCGATGCCATCCATGCCGGGCATGTAGAGGTCTGCAACTACAATATCAAAGTGTTTTTGTTTCAGTCTATCAAGTACCTCTTGTCCATTTTGAGCAACCTCGACATGATAACCCTCATCCTGTAAAACACCCTCAGAGAGAAACAGTGCCGATTGCATAACGTCTACCACAAGTATGCTGGGTGGCTTTTCAGGGACTTTAAGTTCTTTTGATAATTTCCGTACCTCAAGCGAACGCTTGATGCATTCGCATATCTCGTCGGGATCGAGTGGTTTTGTAATATAATCAAATGCATTGTATTCGCTTGCCTCTCTGATGGTTTCGATGCTAGGATACCCTGTCATGATAATCGTGATTATGTCAGGGACACGATTTTTTGCTTCCTTAAGCACTTGTATTCCATCCTTTTTTGGCATGCGGATGTCGATAAGGAGTATGTCAAAAGGCTCTCCCTTTAAGAGTTTTTCAAGCCCTTCTATGCCGTTGGTAACCGTTTCGACTTGATATCCTGCATCGGTCAGGGTGTCTTTGAGTAATGTGCATATGATTTCTTCGTCGTCGATAACTAAGATTCTTTCTCCTGTCATGGCATTTCCTCCCTGTTTAATCGTATGTAGTATTAAAAACTTCTTATTTTATATAAGTTTCTTAGAAATAGTTATGCGTTATGAGTTGTAAGTTGAAAGTTGTGAGGTATCACTTTGTATCTTGATTTGTAACTTACAACTAGCAACATGCAACCAGCAATTTCCAATTTTGGTTGCAGAATGGCACATTAAGTTTTAACATCTGCAACAGGTAGTGTGATAACAAAGGTTGCTCCTTTTCCAATTTCACTTTTAACGTCAATATGCCCGTGATGTTCCTGTAATATCCGGTAAATCATATATAACCCCAGCCCAGTTCCCTTGCCGGGTTCACGGGTAGTAAAGAACGGTTCGAATATTTTTGGTAAGTTTTCTTTCGAGATACCTTCTCCGCTATCGGTAAATTCTATTTCAACGGCTGAAGAATTTACCGGTCTTGTAGCAATCGTTAATTTACCCCCGTTGGGCATAGCCTGTATGGCATTGATGATGATATCGGTAAAAACTTGCTGTATCTGCGTGTGATTAGCCCGGATAGTGGGAATGTTTGGGCTTAAAACCTTGTTCAACTCGATATTCTGTGACGACAACTGATTGCCAAATAGGATGAGTGATTCGTCGATAACTTCGTTGACATTGACGGCAATGCTTACAGTCTCCGAGGTACGGGAAAATTTCAGGAGACCATCAATGATTTTCTTACAGCGTAACGCCGAATCGACAATCAATTTCATTTCTCTTGGAAAAGACTCGAATCCCGGCATCTTTTTGAGTTCTTCATCCTCTGCCTTTTTCATAAGCCTTTTGGCGTATCCCAATACACCGCTGAGCGGGTTATTGATTTCGTGCGCAATACCGGCTGCCAATTGGCCTATACCGGCGAGTTTCCCAGCCTGGACGAGTTGTGCCTGGGTTCTCTTAAACTCGGTAATGTCCCTGCTAATGCCAACGGTTCCAATCATGTTTCCCGACGTGTCTTTGAGCTGAGAAAGGGTAATACTGATATCGATAATCTTATTTTCCTTTGTAATGAACTGGGTTTCCTGGTTGGATATCTTTCCTTCCTGTTTGATTTTTTCCAATAATTGGTTGCAATGATCGGGATTGGCAAAGAAACCACGCAACGGTTTCCCAACGGATCCGCTTTGCGTATATCCAAGTATCTCCTGTGCCCCTTTGTTAAATTCTACTACATTATTCTCTATGTCTGTAGTGATAATCATATCGGCAGAGTTATCCAGCACATTCTGCAAGTAATCCATTGTTTGTTTGAGTTTCTGATTATTCCGTTGCAGTTGTTCACGTATTTTTGCCTTCTTGATCGCAATAGTTGCCTGGGTAGCCAGGAGTTCGAGAATGGAAATGTCTCTTTTTGTAAAGGTGCGTGGTTTATAGTCGTCCACATAAAGGATACCTACAATCTTGTTTTCGGTAGTCAGAGGTGTAGCTACCAGGGATCGAATTCCTTCGGCAAAAATGACTCGTGTATCCATAGCGGATTCCTCCGTTATATCAGGCACTACGATGGGTTGTTTTTGGGAGAGGATTCGACTGGTGAGTCCGCCTGGTCTTACCTTCCATCGTGTTGCTTTCAGAGAAAATTCTGGGCTGAAACCATGTACGGCTGTGAGTTCCAATTCGTTTTTTTCTTCGTCATACAAAGCGAGACTTCCGGCAGGGGTATTGGTTATTTCCAGTCCGCTTCTGACGATGGTTTGAAACACATCATTTATGTCAATCGCAGAGGAAAGCATATTTCCAATATGATAAAGCGCCTTCTGTTCGGAAAGACTTTTTTGAATTTCCTCTTCCTTCTTTTTTCTTTCTTCTACCAGACTCCATATAAGTTTGGCGCTTAAACCGCCCAGTATCTCCGTATTTGAGGGCTTATTTTTTTCAATATCGGCAAGTACGTGGGGATTTCTCGTAACATCGATAATAACGTCCAGATCATCCCTTTTTATTAATTTTTCATAACGGGTATAGGTGGGGATGTTGTACTGCCTTGCAATTTTCAAACCCTCAGCCTGGGCGTTGTTGTCGACGACTCCAACAATCTCTATTTCTTTATCTTCATGTAAGATTGTCAGAAGTGCGTATCCGCCTTTTCCCGCACCGATGAGGAGTACTTTCATAATTCATTCTCAGGTTTGTGTTGTTTTACTCTCTTGTGGTAAAGATTGAGTGTCTTTCTTATTGATTAATTCTTCGTATTCACTGAGATAGTAACGGATTGTAGAGAGCACGGGGTTTGCTGCCGTTTGCCCGAGACCACACAAGGACGCACTTTTGGTGACCTCAGCAAGTTCCTTTAACAGCCCGATATCCTCATTCTTCCCCTGTCCTTTTGTAATGCGTGTCAGAATGTCGAGCATCCTCTTGGTTCCAATTCTGCAAGGTACGCACTTTCCGCATGATTCGTCCTGACAAAATTCCATAAAATACCGGGCAATGTCAACCATGGAGGTAGAATCGTCCATAACGATGAGACCTCCCGAACCCATGATAGCGCCCACTTCTTTTACCGTTTCGTAATCAATGGGGAGATCGAGATGCTGGGCCGGTACGCACCCGCCCGAAGGACCACCCATTTGGGCTGCCTTGAATTTTTTACGACCTGGAATTCCTCCGCCAATATCGAAGACGATTTCACGAAGCGTCGTGCCCATGGGCACTTCAACAAGCCCGGTATTCTTCACGTTGCCTGCAAGGGCGAAGATCTTCGTGCCTTTGCTGGTATCCGTACCGATGGCTTTATAGTATTCAGAACCCTTGAGGATTATAATCGGCACGTTTGCAAAGGTCTCTACGTTGTTGATATTCGTAGGTTTTCCCCAAAGACCGCTGGTTGCTGGAAACGGAGGTCGGGGACGCGGCATGCCTCGTTTGCCCTCAATGGAGGCAATTAAGGCGGTTTCTTCGCCGCACACAAAAGCGCCGGCGCCCATTTTGATTTCCAGATCAAAACTAAAACCGGTTCCGAGGATATTTTCCCCAAGAAGTCCCAGCGATTTTGCCTGTTGTATGGCAATATTGAGATGTTCAACGGCAATGGGGTATTCTGCACGCACATATACAATTCCCTTTTTTGATCCGATTGCATAAGCCCCAACAAGCATACCCTCGATTACAGAATGAGGGTCGCCTTCAAGGACTGCCCGATCCATAAAGGCGCCCGGATCGCCCTCGTCACCATTGCAGACTAAGTATTTTACATCTCCAACTGCCTTTTTGACGAATTCCCATTTATTTCCCGTTGGAAACCCGGCGCCGCCTCTGCCCCGCAGACCTGAGTTCTTTATCTCATTGACGACGTCGTCCGGCGTCATGCCGGAGAGCACTTTCGAGATAGCCGCATAACCATCTCTGAGTATGTATTCGTTTATACTTTTGGGATCGATAGAACCACAATTTCTCAAGACAATCTTCTTCTGTTTGCCATAAAAAGGGATGTCCCGGCTGTAAGGAGTTCTTTTTCCAGCTTCTGTATAACAGAGGCGTTCGATGATTTCTCCCTTTAGTATAGTTCTTGAAATAATTTCAGGGACATCGGTCTCTGTCACCCTACCGTAGAAAATACCCATTGGTTCAATGGTCAATACGGGTGCCCTGGCGCACAGACCCTGACAGCCAGTGTCAACAATTTCCACCTTGTCTTTGAGGGATTGCTTTTCAATCTCTGATTTGAAGGCCTTGCATACTTCGTCAGCCCCCAGCGCTCTGCAGCCTGTTGTGCAGATGAATATTCGAACCATATCCGGGCGGTGTTTAGATTCGAGGGATTTTCTGTATTTCTGAAGGTCGTCAGGGTTTTTTAACCTTTCCACTGTAAATTCTCCTTTTTAATAGCTTTTAAGTATGGTTTCTGTTTTTTCAACAGTTAACTTTCCGTAGTATCTATCGCCAATCATCATAACCGGGGCCAGGAAGCACGTTCCTAAGCATGCTACCGGGTCGTATGTGAATTTGTAATCCTGGGTTGTTTCTCCTTCATGGATGTGGAGGACTTCCGTAATTTTTTTCTTTATGTCAGGAGCGCCTTTGATATGGCATGCCGTACCTGTGCAAACCTTAATCGTATGTTTACCTCTGGGTTCCAGGGAAAATTGGGAATAAAAGGTAATTACCCCATAAATCTTGCTCAGGGGGATACGCGTCCTGGCGGTTATTTCTTCCAGGGCGCTCTGGGGTAAATATCCATAAGCATCCTGCATTTGCTGTAAGATAGGAATGAGGTCTGCAGGAGTTGCCTGATTATATTTTGAAAGTATGGTGCGACATTTGGTCAAATCAATCGCAAGTGCATTTTCTTTAGTCGAGGTAACATTCTTATGCATTGTGTCTTGTCTCCGAATTAAGTCTACTTAAAAATTTGATTAACAACTCCACTCACCGCAAAGATGCTGAGGAACCAAGAAATTGGGAAGTGGAGAGGATGTGAAGTTTAGTCTGCTAACCTCCAGTCTTCCCAGCCTCTCACCTTCTGCATTTTCTTTGCGTCTCTGCGGTGAACTATTAAAAGTTAGATTTAACGTAATCTACTGCATTCCTGAAAATCAAGAAACCGTCTCCAAATTCCTTTAATCCGTTGCGTGTCCATCGCGGGTGCTGAGTAGGTTCCAGATGTCTTTCCGGATGCGGCATCATGCCCAAAATCTGACCCGTTGGGTCACAGATTCCCGCAATATTTTGGATAGACCCATTGGGATTCCAGGGATAACCGGTTTCTTCGCCTTGTTCGTTGACATATTTAAAAACAACCTGATGATTCCTTGTAATTTTGTTCAGGATGCTTTCATCTTGTGTAACAAATTTCCCCTCACCATGTGCGACGGGAAGATAAATTTTCGATATTTCTCCATCTTTAACAAAGATAGATTTGGTCGAACATGCCTTCAGGTAAACCCATCGATCCTCGAATTTGTTTGAATCGTTAAAGGTTAATGTAGCCTCCTGGTGTCGTTTGTCGATAGCCGGCAACAGCCCGGCCTTTGTCAGTGTTTGGAATCCATTACAGATGCCGAGAATGAGTTTTTTCTCGCGAATGAAGGTTGTAATATCCTCTTCTAAATTATATTTGATCTGATTTGCCAGTATTTTACCGGCAGAGACGTCATCTCCATAGGTAAACCCGCCGGGCAGGGCTAAGATTTGATAATCTTTCAGTAGACTCTTATTGGCAAGGAGGATGTTGATATGTACAGCATCCACCTTAGCCCCTGCCTTTTCAAAGGCATATCGGGTCTCGTAATCGCAGTTTGTTCCAGCCGTTCTGAGGATTAACACCTTTGGTGTTGTCATGTTGTTATAGCATAACTAGAAAAATTAAATTACCGATAGGCTTCGCTTCTATGTCTTACAGCGGTAATATCTATCAACTGTTTTTCATCGTAGCTGGCGTAGACTACCCTGTAATCACCCATGCAATTTTCCACGTTTGCGTAACCTGTTTTTAACAGATTCTAATGATTCTCTAGGTTCATCAGATCTCAGACGGGCAACTATACTATCATAAAAGTCTTCCCAGAGTTCGCCATATTTTTTAAGATCAATAATTACGGCTTTTTTTTCTCCCTTATCGTTCATCACATACTGTATGCCTTTCATAATTCAGTCTCCTCGTTTGCTTTTGATATCCTTGCATAATGTTGTATGTAAAATGTGGTATTTAAGACTTTACAGGATACCTTTTTTTGACAAAAAGACAACAAGAAATTATTCATTTTAGACCTCTAAATTAGGCCTTCTCCACTTTTACGGCACATACCTTGTATTCGGGGGTAAGCGCCAATAAGTCTTCTCCCGGCCCTGTCAAAACATTAGTAGGTGTTTCCGGAAAATGGAAGGATAAGAATATACTCCCTGCTCGGGATTTCCGGGTGACATGTGCCTTTACTTCCAAGGTGCCGCGTCTTGATGTTACCCGCGCTTTGTCCCCGGTTTTTATGCCGTGTGTTTCGGCATCACTGGGATGTATCTCTGCGAATTCTTCTGAACTGATCGCATAAATTTCCGGATTTCGAAGCGACATTGAGCCGTTGTTGTAATGGTAGAGACGGCGGCCGGTGGTCAAATACAGTGGATATTCGCCATCGGGCAATTCCTCTGATGGGGTATACAAGAGATCGTTAAACTTCCCCTTTCCCCTCGTGAATGTGTCTTTATGTAAAATGGGTGTGCCGGGATGTTTCTTATCCCACACAGGCCACACCAATCCGTCCCCTTCGAGCCGCTCATAATCAATTCCTGCAAACTCCGGGGTAAGGCTGGCAATTTCCCTCATGATCTCGCCTGGGTGGTTATAATGCATAGGGTATCCCATGGCGCTGGCAATTAAGCATATAATCTCCCAATCGTGTTTGGTTCCTTTGGGCAACGGAATGGCCTGGTTTAGCATCCTTACCCGTCTTTCTGCGTTGGTAAAAGTGCCGTCCTTCTCAAAGAAACAACCGGCAGGAAGCACCACATGGGCGAGTTTTGCGGTTTCTGTCATAAAAATTTCCTGTACGACAAGAAGATCAAGCTTTTTCATGGCCGACTGCACATGGTGTATATTTGCTTGTGTCGCTGCAGGGTCGTATCCAATGATGTACATCGCCTTCAATTTTCCCGACAAGGCTTCTCTGTACATCTGGGGCTCCTTGAGCCCTGGTTTCGCGGGAAGCCAGCAACCCCACGCCTCTGAAAACTTCTTGTTTGCAACAGGGTCATCTACCTTTTGATAACCGGTGTAGACGTCTGGTAATGCCCCCATGTCACACGAACCCTGGACGTTGTTCTGCCCGCGGAGTGGATTGATACCGGTATTTGGTCTGCCCACGTTGCCGGTAATTAAAGCCAAATTGGCCAGGGACATGACACCATGAGAGCCGGCCTTATGTTCGGTCATACCCAATCCATACACAATCATACCCTTCTTCGTACCTGCGTAGATTTTCGCAGCTTTGATAATATCTTCCCTGGGAACTCCTGTAATTTCCTCCACTTTTTCAGGTGTATACTGGGCTACTACCTGTCGCAGCATGTCTATGTTCTCTGTCCGCTGCTGGATAAATTCCTTGTTTTCCAACCCTTCTTTTAAAATGACGTGAAGCAAACCATTGATAAGAGCCACATTGGTGCCTGGTTTTAAACGCAGCCACACGGTTGCATACTGGACGAGTTCTATCTCGCGCGGGTCTATTACGATCAACTTTGCCCCATGAAACCGCACCGCTTTTTTTATCTTTAAGGCTGCGACAGGATGTGCCTCGGTGGTGTTAGAACCGCTGACTATGAGTACTTCTGCTCCTTCTATATCTGCCAGGGAATTAGTAGCAGCTCCACTTCCTAACGCCGCCCTGAGTCCTGTTACCGAAGGGGCATGGCAAACACGTGCGCAGTTATCCATGTTATTGGTTCCCATTACGGCACGGGCAAATTTCTGGGCCAAATAATTCTCTTCATTAGTACCTCTGGAGGAACTGAGGCATCCGAAAGCGTCATGACCATATTTCTGTTTGATATCCGTTAATTTCCTGGCTACCAGGTTAATGGCCTCATCCCAGCTTGCTTCCCGAAAGGGCTGGTCAGTATGATCACGAATCAAAGGTGATTTTAAACGGTCCGGGCTTTTATAAAACTCGAATCCATATCTTCCCTTGACACACAGACTGCCATAATTTGGGGCATCATGGGTATCGGCTGTTACCTTCAGAATTTCACCCTTTTTCACGTGAAGCATGAGGCTGCAACCCACGCCGCAGTAACAGCAGACTGTACGAACTTTCTTTGTTTCCCACGGACGACCCTTCTTTACAGCGGGTTTGTCCATAAGGGCGCCCACAGGGCAAACGGAAACGCAATGTCCGCAAAACACGCATCCGGCATCTTTCAATGGTTTTTCGAAGGCGGTAGCAATCGAAGTTTGCATCCCACGGTCTGAAAATGCCCAGATGTGCTGGTTTTGCACCTCATCGCAAATCCTGACGCATTTTCCACAGAGGATGCACTTATTCATATCCCGATAGATCGCAGGATCAGAATCATTGGGTTCCGGTGGAGGGTTGTGTTCTACGAATCTTGAGGTCTTAACATCGTGTTCATACATGAGTTTTTGAAGCTGACAGTCTCCTGTCTTGTCGCATGTCAGACAGTCGTTCGGATGGTTAGACCAGATAAGTTCCAGATTGAGTTTTCGTGCACGTGTTACCGGTGCGCTCTGTGTGGAGACCTTCATGCCTTCTGAGACAGGGGTTGCACAGGAAGCGACCAGGGATCGCGCGCCCGCTACCTCTACAACGCACATCCGGCAGGCGCCGGAAGGTGCAAGTCGTGGGTCGTGGCATAAGGTAGGGATATGAATTCCCACTTTTTGTGCTGCTTGTAAAATAGTTTGAGAAGGTTCTGCTTCCACCTTTTTTCCATCGATTAATAAAGATACCATGATTACTTCCTCCGTTTAAAAAAACCTGTTAAATTAGGCCTTTTGCAGCTTTTTCACTGTAGCGCGAACTTCAGTTCGCTTACATCCTATGCGAACTAAAGGTTACACTACAACTGCAGCCTTGAATTTCCTTAACGTTAAATTATCCAATTAACTATTGGACGAAGGGACGGTATCTTTTCCTGAAGGATGGAATTGGAAATGGACGGAGGTTACAATTTTTGATGAACAACTAAGTGCATTGCAAGGTAAAAGGTGCCCTTGCAATTTTGAGAAATGTGCAAAGGGCTACCCTTAAAGAGTCCATACCTTATCCACCCAACCTGGAAATGGCGCCGCCACTTCAGTGGGTGTACTCACCCATATTTGAATGACGTGTATTTTTTCCAGATCATAGGTCAGACTCCAAAAAAGTGACGATATAAAATAGGCCTTCGGTAGCGACTTTTAAGCTCCCCTTATTGGTAGGACAAGCGTCCCCGCTTGTCATCATAATGTCAGGCGAGGACGCCTGA
>DBJWYX010000046.1:1354-11962 GCA_052360825.1 Candidatus Wunengus sp. YC64 | reverse complement strand
GTCCTCGATTGAACCAAAATGTTTCGGTTCAGGCTACAAGCCCTGAACCAGCACAACGAAATTTTATTTATGCGGGTTTTGGGGAGGCACGAACAAACTTCGTTTGTCTGTATTTAACTTAAATCCACATATTTTATAATGGCACAAATTATTCCCCTATTGGGAGGAGACTCCACAATTCCCCTCTTGGGAGGGGGCTTTCTAACTCAGGGTTTTGGATTATATATTATCCCGCAAGAATGGTCAAGAATTTCACAAATAAATGCCAATACAAGATGCTTAAAAGTTGTCAATTAGAAACTATAACTCATGCTAAAAAGAACGTTGAAATCCAGTTCCTGATGTTCTCCCCCTAATGCCTGGTACACAGGCACTGGTACGGATAACGTTGTCTTTAATTGCTCTGTTACGTGAGAAGAAATCCCGGGTGCGAAAAAGATTGTTGTTCCCCCCGAATCACGTATTGTTTTGCCATCCTGTTCGTCTTTGTTAGCGAATTGCGAAATAACTTCTGATAAAAGATTAAGGGTAGGCTTTTTGTCCCCGTCAATGACATTAAAGGTTGCCCCAGAGGTCACTCTAATGATATCGCCAAACTCATAATCCTGATCGCCTTTTGTCTTCAAATGGTACAGCACTGTGCCGTCCAGGATAATCAAATGATTGATTTTTTTATTGGCGGAAATGCCTGCCATATAATCCAGAGAGCCAGAGCCTGGCTGTAATTCCGGTTCAAATCTTTCACCAGCCTCATTTCTCTCATTCGTATTGCCTGTGGGAAATTTTAGACCAAATATTCCCGCCAATCCGAATTGCTTGTCGTAAAACTTATATTTTCCTAACAAAATTGAGTCTCCAAGACCTGTAGAATTTTGTTTTTCGCCAAGAAACTCTTCTTCATGCACCTCCCTGGAGCGCCTCTCAACATACGGCACCTGAAGGCTGATGGAAAGGGTATCGGTGATTCCATAGCCAAAAAAGATACTATTTGAAATATCGTTCTTCCTGGCATGGGCATCCCGGCCTTCCTCATGCAGTTCGTGCGCTTTCGTGATGGAGACAGCCTCCCAGTCCTGATATTCAAGGATATATCCCAGCGTGTACTTGTTTTTCTTTGGCGACTCTGCGGCAACCGGGTTTACAGCGCCCGTCGTCCCGCCAAATCCGCCCAGAGAACAAAGGTCGCAGGCAAAGGCATTATTTTTACAAACTGTCGTAATCATCCAGATCATGAAAATAATTATATAATGGTATTTTAATACAGTGGGTTTCATGGAATTCCTCCAAAATAAATTTCACAGATTTATTATACAAAGAAGGTGAGGCAGTTTTGCAATCACCTCCCCCCCCTTTTATAAATTTTAAAGACCTTGTAACTATAGTAAACGTTAAAAGAAAGTTGTCATTGCGAGGAGGAACGACGAAGCAATCTCAAAACAGGGATTGCTTCGCTGTCGCTCGCAATGACGTTTTATGTCAACTTATTTAATACGTTCACTATATATCACTACTAACTACCTTCTTTCACGAGACTATTTATCGCCATTTCCCATCCCTAAAAAGCCCATACAACAGAAGCAATCGCCCTCCAGTCTACTACCTGCTGTGTGCCATTGGCATGTTGATAAAGTGGTTTTTGGAACTTCAAATCAACACTACAGCCAGTTCCGGGAACGTTTACCCGGACAGTGGGCGTAACAGAAAGTGACGTAATGCCGGTATTGTCCGTGTTATCCAGAAGAGACGTGTCTGGTCTTGAGTACCTGCCGTTGTGGTCATCGTCCTCTCCTGCATACAAACCATTCAATTCCAGACCAGGACTTACATAGCTGGCTACCCGATACCTTCCAATGATATCCAAAGACACTTTATCGCCAAATTCATAACCCTGATCCCCTTCTGTCGTCATATGGTAAAGGAGATTGGCCTGTAATACCAGCGGAGAAAATGACCGCATATAATTGACCAGAAATAATGGATCCCACGAACCGGTGCCCGGCTGCATCATGGCATGGACCAAAGAACCGGATTCTGTTACCTCGTCGTTTTCTCCCGTCGGGGTTTTTACACCCAAACCTAGAGTAAGCTTCTTTGTTGGCTGCACGTGATCATCAGCGAGGAGCGTATACAGACCCATCAAGGTCATATCCCCGGGTCCTTCAACCGTATCCATCTTCATGTCCATCTTCATATCCATACCCATAGCGTTTCTTGTTATTTTCCTCATGTACATGTCGTTTATAACATAGGGAATATTGACCAGAAACTGAAATCGCTCCGTAAGACGGTATGCGCCAAGGAAGGAATATTTCTGCATAATCATCCTGGTAGGAATAGAAAAACTCCTCGTTTCCGACGACATCGTAGGCCACTCTTCGGTTACTCTATCCAGCACGGTATTATGGCTTATACTATTACTGCCGTCTCGTATCGTTTTCATGTTCGAGTATTCATACTGAAGTGAGAGTCCGAGATTCCCTGCAACAGACATATCAGACGTTGTTGCCTCGGTAAGAGACCTTGACAGGCAGCATTCACCATGGGCGTAAACAGCGCTATTCACAAACATGAAAAACAAAAGTATCGTTACCAATATTTTCATTACCTATATCTCCTTTTTTTACAGAGTTCTTTTAAATCCCGGAAACGATAGGAATATCAAGGTATCTCCATCCGTATTGGAAATGCCGTTAAAATATTTTGTCTATCGTTTCTGTGTAAATCACCGTAACAGTTCACCCCTTCCCCTAACCTCTCCCACCAAGGGCGGGGGAAAAACGTTTCCTCCCCCTCGACTTCGTCGTGAACTCAGTCGAACGATGGGGGAGGCCAGGTGGGGGTGCCGAACTGTTACAAATTACCGAATCGTATTTACATACACGTAGTGCGAACTTCAGTTCGCATAGGATGTAAGCGAACTAATGTTCGCGCTACAATTGCAACTTTGAAATTCCTGAACGTGAACGTAAATTTAAGAGATGAATAAGGATTTACAGGTAATGTCTGGGTGGCTTCTCTGGTGGAGCTACAAATACTTCTGGCAGGTGAATAGAAATATCATTAGAAAGAAAACACAGGAATGATTCCTTTGTCAGTGTGTCCCGGCTCTCTAACATGTATTTAGCCGTAAAGGATATAGTTAGCGGATCATTCCCATACTTGCAGTTAATACTGCTTATAAAAGTTTTAAAACCATTCTGATTTTCACTATTGCTACGGAACTTGTTTTGATCTTCGTCAGGTGCACAGCAGCACTGTGTTTTACAATCAGCCTCAGATTTGCAGCCACATTGATGCCCTGCGCAGGGAAATGCCCCGGATTTCTTGGCGTTACTTATTACACTGCCGCCATGGGATATCATGAGAAAAAGAATGACAAATGTTTGAATACAAGCAAATATCTTATTACATTTACTCATTTTATTCTTTTTACCGTATTTTCTTTCTTCATTGCATCAGCCAAATTTGCCTGCCATTTACTGCCGTAATGTTTTTCAAGCCAGCCTTCGATGTGCCCCTGCCACAAACCGTATGCATGTTTTACGCCCTCTATCTTTGGATGTGCATCAGAGACATACAATACGGTTTTTGTTTTGGGTACTTCAAGAAGAAAGTATTCCGATGGCTTTTCATTCCAAACAGCGCCAATCTTCAGAACCTCTTTACACTGGTTTAATTTTTCCCTGGTTTCTTCGGCTGTATAGCCGGGAAAAATCTTTCCAAGTAATCTTCGATCATCTTTAATAGCGTAAAAGAGACGAAAAACATGGGTATATTTGAGTTGGACATAATTTTCATGTGCTATGAATTCATTATAAACACAAGGGGCAGGGACATCGTGCATAAAACTATCCGTCTTGTCTGGAAACGCCTTGCAAGTATAAGGCCGGCGCCCTTTCGTGAATATGCCACATCTTAAAATTACACGGAGGGCAGCCCCGCTCTCTGTATTAACTTCTTTTAAATAAAATTCTAAACATCGGCAAGGATTGTATACGATATCTTTTGCTTGAGTGCCTGTGTAAAGCAATTTGACGCCGTAAGACGCATTTCTCCGCTTCAGGAAAGCCTTCCACATACCCAAATGACTTTGATTTCGGGGAATACTCATAAAACAGCATATCCCATCCGCGCAAATATCATCGGTAAAACTAATATTTTTATTACTGTCAACCTGATTAGAATCTGTTTTCATAAAAGTATTTAAATAAATCTTGCTTCTTGTTTTTATCGGTCTGAGGCTTCGCTAGTGTTTATGGATGTAACCATGCCGATGTTCATGCTCATGCACAACCTCATCATGACGATGACGATGCTGATGAACCAGATTATTTTTTAATAATAAGTCGTAATTGTTTAATATTTCTTTGTAATCTCCTACCGCCACGGGTTTCTTTTCTTCACTAAAAACGAGTACCCGATCTGCAATCTCCTGGGTAAGAAACAGATCGTGTGTTACAATCAGGAGCGTCTTCCCCTGAGATTTTAAAGTGTACAGTATATTGATAAATTTTGATATGCTTCTTGGATCTAATCCACTGGTGGGTTCGTCCAATAACAATATCCTGGGATTCATAGACAATACCGTGGCGATAGCTGCCCTTTTCTTCTCTCCAAAGCTCAGATGATACGATGTGCGGGATTCATAACCTTGTAAGTCTACCAGGGCTAATGCCTTTTGTGACGTCTCGGTAACCTGATCGGCATTCAGCCCCAGGTTTAAAGGCCCAAATGAAACATCGTCCATAACGGTAGGACAGAATAACTGATCGTCAGGATTCTGAAATACCATTCCCATCCCCCGCCTGATGTCTTTCAGATTTATTTTATTGAGCAATAATCCCATGACCTCGATGCGACCATCACCATCCAGAATGCCCGTCAGATTCATAAACAGCGTCGATTTTCCGGTTCCATTGGCGCCGATAATAACCATGGTCTCCCCTTCTTCCACTTCAAAACTAACGTCGTTCAGACCTGTTGTTCCGTCGGGATAACGGTAATTTAAGTTCGATACTTTTATAATCCTTGCCATAGATGAGCGCCGCTTACTCTAATATGTTCAATCTTATTAACCAGACCCGATACAATACAAACTAACGACACGATTATACCAACCATAAATAAAATATCCAGAGAAGAAAACCTGAAGCGTTTGACGCTGAGTATTTCTCCGCTGAATCCGCGGATAATCATTGCACTGTAAATTCTCTCGGCACGCTCAAACGTCCTGATAAATAATACCCCAATCATATATCCCATAGCTCGAAATTGTTCCTTATACCTGGAACCAAAATAACGAAGAGATCTGGCGCGCATAAGCCTCCTTGCCTCGTCTATCAATACAAAGATATAACGATACATAAACGACATGAGCATGACTAGCAACCGTGGTACACGGAGCATGTCCAGTCCTTTTAAAAAATCGGGAAATGTTGTGGTTGAAGTAGCGATTATCAGCAGAAAAATAGATAAAGTAGACTTGACGATGATATTAAGAAACGTCCAGACGCCTTCGTACGTAATATCGAATTTCCAATGACTTATTTCCAATGACAAACATACATTTCCCTCTTTTATAAATGGCACAAACATCGCAATAAAGAGGATAAAAGGGATTAAAATGCATACCTTTTTCAGTATCTGACCTGGCGTAATCTTTGAGCAAAATCCAATCGCCAATATTAACAAGAAATACAGTCCAAAATCCCTAATACGGGTAATTGGGGTCAGTATCATGCATAAAATAATCGAAAGGAATGAAACGATCTTTGTCCTCGGATCAAGTTTTTCCAACAGACTGTTAGTCGATTTCATAGTGCGAATTAAACGAACCAAAACATTTTGATTCAATCGAGAACGATTGAACCATCAAAGAGTTTTTAGAACCAATATTTTAAGCATAGGATGAATCCAATTCCACAAGCCATAAATAAAATAGACGCAACATAGATAATTTTTATGGCCATATCTATTGACTTCGCAGTCAATGGATTTTGGGCATCTCCGATAAAGGGCTTTTCTACAATCTCGCCTTGATACGTACTCGGCCCCCCTATCTGTACTCCCAAAGCCCCTGCCATAGCCGCTTCCGGAATACCGCTATTGGGACTCTCATGTTTACGGCCATCCCGAAAGGCAATTTTTAAAGAACCCCTGAAACCACAACCACACAAAAAAGAGGCTATCGGAATGAGAACTGCAGAAATTCTGGCAGGAATATAATTCGCTACGTCATCCAATCGCGCCGACGCCCAGCCAAGGCGGATATATTTCTCGTCTTTGTATCCCACCATGGAATCCAGCGTATTCGCAGCCTTATATGCCATCGCTGCCGATGGGCCTCCGACAAAGGCGTAAAACAACGGCGATAAAACGCCATCCACGCCCCCCTCAGCAACGGTTTCCACACAGGCACGCACGATCTGCTCCTGACTGAGGTTTGCCGTATCGCGGCCCACAATGAGTGACAATGCCTTTCGGGCCTTTATTAAATCATTTTCCTTTAGAGCTGTCATTATCTTTTTGGATTCATCGGCAAGGCTTTTTACGGAAATAGCGAAATAAATAATAACTGCTCCAATTATCATTTCACTCAGCGCACTCCACTGTCTTGATAATAACACTGCCGCGTGAGTTACCAGGTAAGTTCCCGAAACAATGATCATGGTCAAAAGTATCCCCCCTACACGTTTAGGTATTGGCAATTTTCTTACCAGATACTCCATACCTTCTATTGACCTGCCAATGAGCCGCACCGGATGGTATGACCATTGTGGATCGCCGATGGCCAAATCCAGCACAAAAGCAAAAGCTAATTCGATAAGACCCATATTGGCGCTGCTAATCATATAAATCTTATTAATTAAACGAGCATGGAAATTATGAAAAAATAAAGGGTAGGAAACCTGCCCAGATATTTATTGTAACGATCTGAGAGTTTCCTACCCTGGAAATTTAACTGAATTTATGCGCTACTCTTTTACTTCGTAATCGGCATCGATGATATCTTCCTCTCCACCTTCTCCCTTTTTCCTCTTCTTCTTGCCTTCGTCTCCCGGAGGCGGTGGGGGAGGCTGCTGCTCGCCCTTTTTGGCTGATTCCTGATACATCTTCGAACTGATTTCATGCAGGATGTTTGTTAAAGCATCCATCTTCTGCTGCATGTCTTTTTCATCATCGGATTTTATCGATTCTCTCAAATCCTTAATGGCCGACTCGACCTTCTGTTTTTGTGCGCTGTCTACTTTCCCTGCCATGTCCTTTAAAGTTTTTTCGGCGCTGTAGGCCAGAGTGTCAGCCTTGTTTTTTGTCTCAACCTTCTCTTTCGTGCGTTTATCCTGGTCTGAGTAATCCTGCGCCTGTTTGACCATGCGGTCGATCTCGTCCTTGTTCAATTTTGTTGAAGCCGTAATGGTAATCTTCTGCTCATTTCCCGTACCCAGATCCTTTGCATGGACATTGATAATACCGTTTGCATCAATATCGAAAGACACTTCGACCTGAGGAACTCCTCTCGGTGCGGGAGGAATTCCCGTAAGATGAAATCTTCCCAGTGTCACGTTGTCCCGTGCCATCGCTCGTTCACCCTGAAGGACGTGCACTTCCACACTGGTCTGGTTATCCTCCGCGGTCGTAAAGACCTGACTTTTCTTTGTTGGAATTGTTGTATTTCTCTCAATTAAATGAGTTAATACCCCGCCAAGGGTTTCAATACCAAGTGACAGCGGTGTCACATCGAGAAGGACGAGGTCTTTGACCTCTCCGGACAAAACGCCCGCCTGGATCGCAGCGCCCATGGCTACACATTCCATCGGGTCAACCCCGCGTTCGATTTTTTTCCCTACGTAATCTTCCACAAACTTATGTACGCATGGCATCCTCGTAGGGCCACCTACAAGGATAACCTTGTGAATGTCATTGGGCGTTAATTTGGCATCCTTTAACGCCTGTTCAACCGAATGCCCGCATCGATTGACGATCGGAGAAACCAATTGTTCCAGCTTTGCCCTCGTTATGGTATGGGTAAAATGCTTCGGTCCGGAGGCATCCGCAGTAAGGAATGGGAGGTTAATATCCGTCGTCAGCGTTGTAGAAAGTTCTATTTTTGCCTTTTCACCCGCCTCTCGTAGTCTCTGCATTGCCATTTTGTCATTTTTGAGATCGATACCATATTCCTTTTTGAATTCAGCAACCAGATAGTCGACAATGGAATTGTCCATGTCTGTGCCGCCTAACTGGGTATCGCCGCTTGTGGAAACAACCTCAAAGACGCCCTGTCCAAAATCCATAATCGTACAATCCAGCGTACCGCCGCCCAAATCAAACACCAGGATTTTTTGAGATTCTTCAACCTTGTCCAATCCATAAGCCAATGACGCTGCCGTGGGTTCATTAATAATTCTAACGACGTCCAGTCCGGCAATGGTCCCCGCATCTTTCGTGGCCTGTCTCTGGTTATCGTTAAAATAGGCAGGAACAGTGATAACGGCCTTTTCTACCCGTTCGCCCAGAAATGCCTCGGCATCATGTTTTATCTTTTGCAAGATAAACGCCGAAATTTGCTGAGGTGTAAACGTCTTGCCACGAATGGTAACTTTGTGGTCGGTACCCATCTTTCTCTTGATCGCATATACAGTACCATCGGGGTTACTAACAGCCTGCCTTCTTGCCGGTTCACCTACAAGTTTTTCGTCATCCTTTGTAAATGCAACATAAGAAGGAAATGCCTTTCCACCGATAGTTGCGCCTTCTGCACTGGGTATAATCGTAGGTTTTCCACCTACCAGCACGGCTGCGGCAGAGTTACTCGTCCCTAAGTCTATACCAATAATCTTTGCCATATCCTAACCTCCTTTATCCTCTTCTTGCTTTTCTGGATTCTGAATGTTTTCATGTTCGTGTATTGATTTCTGTGATACTACCACCTTTGCTGTTCTTAACACAAATGTATTTAATAAATAACCCTTTTGAATTTCTTCTATTACCGTATCTTCTGGCACATCGTTATCGACTTTTCTCATCAAAACCTCATGCCTACAAACGTCCAGAGGAACACCCACAGACGGTATAGGCTCAAGACCTTCCGATTTTAATATTCGGGAAAATTCTTTGTGTATCATTTTTATTCCATCCTTGAATTCATTTCCCGCTGTACTGTTTACCGTAGAAACAGCCTTTTCCAGACTTTCGTAAATATCCAATAATTTTTTAATCAACGATTCCGCGGCCGTACGCTGAGTAGTTTTCCGTTCTTTATCAGCCCATTTCTTGTAATTATCAAAATCAGCGGCGAAACGTCTAACCGAATCCTGAAGTTCATTAATCTTCTTCTTGCTTGCTTCTAATTCCTGCTTGAGAGATTGGATTATTGCCTGCTGTTCAGTAAATAATACCTCGGATGCCTGCACTATTTCTATCTTATCAGACATACTAGTATCTTTTTCAGTTCCATTTGACATTGTTATCCTATCCTTAAACAATACTCCACAAGTATCTCATTTTTCAAAGAGATAACTATAACACAACAATCCATAAAAGGCAAGCCTTTCAAATCGTTAAACATCGTAACGCGGCTACGCTGCAATTAAAGCGGTAATGATACGGCAAGTGGCGCGTGGCAAGTGACGGGTGACGAGTGACGAGTAAAACGTCACCCGTCACTATTTCTAAAAATATGTACAAAAAGAAGTTTTTGCAGATATATTAAGTTACATGCCGCCCTCTTTTAATATTTTCGTGAGCGTTTCAACATGCTGGGGAGGTATATTTGTTCCCTGTAACCCTTTTATAGTCGCTTCTATATCATAAGGTACCCGTTTTATACTGATACTACCGTCCTCCCAAACTGCATACGATGCCATAGGGACACCATCGCGTGGCTGACCCACACTACCGGGGTTCACAACGATAATATCGTGTATTCTACGCACCATAGGAAGATGGGTGTGGCCGATAAATACGATATCGGCATGAATATCCTTTAACTCGTCCTCCAGTTCCTTTTGAGAAACATCGGGACGAAGATATTTATACATGTCGCCTCCCGGAGAACCATGTGAAAACAAGAACCTTGTCCCGTTTATTTCTGTATGCAGTGTTACAGGCAAGTTTGCAAGATAATCTTTCTCGTTTTTGTTCAAAATGCCCTTTGTGTAAATTTTCCCTGCATCACTGAGTTCTTTATATTTTATAGAACATCCACAATCCACATCCCTGCTGATGGCATTGTCATGATTTCCCCGAACTATTCCATCGGTTAAGTCACGAACCCTTTCAAGACATGCCCTGGGGTAAGGTCCGTAATTTACCATATCCCCCAGACAAAATACCTTATCGGCTTCTTCACGAATGGCGTCCAATGCAGCAAGATTACCATGTATGTCTGATATTATAAGTACTTTCATGTTTTGTATTTTCCTTGCCTTACGATAAATAAATGTTATAGAATTGTGAAATTATATTGTTATAAACACCTGCAATCAAGGCTTATCTTGATTGTAGAGGAATTTTCATTTTATTTATGCGGGTTTTGTGGAAACACAGATAAACTTCATTTGTCCGTGTTTAACTTAAATCCAGATATTTTATAATGGCACAAATTATTCC
>DBJWYX010000046.1:0-1344 GCA_052360825.1 Candidatus Wunengus sp. YC64 | reverse complement strand
GATCAGGAGATAGTGGATATAGAAATCCCCTTAATAAAGGGGGTTAGGGGGTTGTAAAATAACACCGGGAAAAAATACAACCCCCTGATTCCCCCTTTTCTAAGAGGGATTAAGTCGATTGCTCCTGTAGTGTATGTTTCTTGCTAAAAAATTTCCATACTATACCCGCATTGCCTATTTCTACGACGTAAGATCGGGCATATTTTTTGGTATTTTCAACGGATTGGTTGTGTTTTTTGCACCCATCATTGGACTAAGGATGGGTGCAACATCCCTGGAAGTTGCTATTATTACTGCCGCCCCAACCGCCTGTTTCCTGCTGACGCTGATCTGGGCAAAACTGTGCGGAAACGGCAAAAAAGTATTATGGGTGGTGTTTCCCACATGCTTTGCAAGAAGTTTATACCTGTCCGTCTTTTTTATAAAAAATCCCTTATTTTTTACTGCCATCGTCGTATGCGCTGCTATCCTTGAATCAATGGCAATGCCAGCTTATAGCAGCGTTATGAAAGAAGTTTATCACGAGAATTACCGTGGAAAGGCTATGGGATATGTGAGGTTCTTCTGTAATATGTCGACAGTAGTGGCCTCATTTGCAGGGGGATATTTATTAGACCTTGGTAACGGTACTTTTTATCGATTCATTTTTCCGGTTGGCGCCGTTTTTGGAATGACTTCTTCACTGCTTTTCAGAAAGATCAAGATTCGACGAGAAACAAAGATCAACGCACTCGACCGTTTGTCGGTTATCATACATGAGTTCAGCAAAAACAGTCATCTTAAATATTTTACGGTGTCGTTCTTTATTGCCGGCTTTGGCTATCTCATTGGCGTGCCTCTCTATCCTCTCTTTCTGGTTGACGAACTCTCACTATCAAATACGATTATTGGATATTTAGGTTCTGTTACAGCGCTCTCAGGTTCGATCTCTTTCTTCTTCTGGGGACACCTTATTGATCGTTTTAAACCACTGAATCTACTAAAGGTCATCATGCTCATTGCCGTAGCTATTCCTTTTCTTTACGCAATTTCACACCATATATATCCCATATTTATCGCATCAGTCATCAGTGGTGTAATCATGAATGGATGGGACTTATGCTGGTATAACCATATCATTCAGGAAGTCAAAAGAGAACACACGCCTGGTATATTTGGCATACAATATTCTCTTATCGGCATACGGGGACTCACTGCTCCTTTTATCGGAACGATGTTATATCAGCACATCGGCATGCGTTTGACGCTTTTAATCTCAGGATGTGTTATTGTAACAGGCGCCGTATTAATGCTATTCTGCAGGAAAAAAGCCTATGCTCCAAAATTCCAAATCGCAACAAGGGG
>DBJWYX010000045.1:0-12035 GCA_052360825.1 Candidatus Wunengus sp. YC64 | reverse complement strand
GCGGTGTGTTTTTTGGATGCAGTAAATACCCTGATTGCGATTATATTACAAAAGAATTACCCGGAACAATGGAAGTTAATAAAGAAGAAGGAAGCGCAAATTAGGCATTAATAATTGAATCAATGTTTATCTCTCATACTACATGATTCATCTGATTACCTTGCTTATAACGAAACATTCTATAAAGTACAGGCAGAACAAATAAGGTAAGAATAGTTGAAGAAAGAATCCCGCCGATTACCACTGTGGCAAGGGGACGCTGTACTTCCGCACCAGTCCCGGTAGCCAGTGCCATTGGCAGAAACCCCAGCGATGCAACGAGTGCAGTCATAAGCACCGGACGCAAGCGTATAATAGAACCCTGAAGGATAGCTATATCCAGCTGACCACCTTCTGTCCGCAGTTTATTGATAAATGAAATCATGACAAGTCCGTTTAATACTGCAACGCCGGAAAGTGCAATGAATCCAACACCTGCCGAAATTGACAGTGGAATACCCCTGAGCCAGAGTGCAACGATTCCCCCTGTAAGTGCAAAAGGAACGCCTGTAAAGACTAAAATGGCATCCTTTACGGTTCCAAATGTAGTAAAAAGCAAGAAGAAGATCAGCAATAGTGCAATGGGTGTAACAATTTGTAGTCGTTTCTTTGCTGATATCATCTGTTCAAACTGTCCTCCCCATGCAATCCAATAGTTTTCAGGAATAGTAACATTCTCATTGATCTTTATTTCTGCCTCACCGACAAATGAACCTATATCACGACCACGCACGTTTGCCGTTACAACAACCCGACGCTTGCCGTTCTCTCTGCTAATTTGATTTGGGCCTGCTTTAATATTAAAATCTGCAACAGAGCCAAGCGTTGTGTAGCCTGGTCGTTTGCTCTCCTCTGGATGTGCCGCTGGTAATGGAATCGGCAATCTCTTTAGTGCCTCTATGTTACCTCGCATGTCTTCGGGTAAACGCACCATAAGCTCAAATCGCCTGTCACCCTCAAAAACCTTACCCGCGCTCTTTCCGCCAATAGCAATTTCGACTACATCCTGTACGTCTGAAACATTTAGACCGTATCTTGCCATTTCTTTGCGATTCATCCTGATAGTCAGGACCGGAAGCCCTGTTACCTGTTCAACTTTGACGTCTGATGCTCCCTTAACCTTCTCAAGAACCACAGCTATTTTCTCACCAGTTTCAAGCAGAACCTCCATGTCATCACCAAATACTTTTACCGCGAGGTCGCTTCGCACCCCTGCAATAAGTTCGTTGAAACGCTCCTGAATCGGCTGTTCAAATTCATATTTATTCCCAGGAATATTCTTCAAACCCTCCTCGATCTCGCGTACCAGATCAGCCTTTGGTTTATGTGGATTCGGCCAACGAGACCTTGGCTTAAGCATTATATATGTATCGGACTTGCCCGGCGGCATTGGATCGGTAGCAATTTCGTCCGTTCCCATCTTGGAAAAGACATTAGCCACCTCAGGAAATTCTTCTATCTTTTTATCAACAACATGCTGCATCTCCACTGACTGTGACAGGCTCGTGCCTGGAATACGAAAGGCGTGAGCCATGATATCACCCTCGTCAAGAGTAGGTAAAAATTCGCTTCCCATATGTGTTGCCAAAAGGCCGCTGAGGATAACAAATACGGTTACTGTCGTAATAACAAATCCTCGATTTTGCATAGCCAGATTCAGGATGGGAATATACCCCTTTTTTGCCCATCGCATGATAAAGTTTTCCTTTTCAGAAAGCCTTCCGGAAAAGAATAAAGCAACTGCGGCAGGAACAAATGTCACAGAGAGAATCATCGCACCAATGAGGGCGGCAATTACCGTGAATGCCATGGGATAAAACATCTTTCCCTCGATGCCTGTCAAGCTCAGGATTGGTAAATAAACGACCATAATGATCAGTTCGCCAAACATGGTCGCTTTCAGTACCTCCTTTGATGCGTCAAAAGCAATATCGAATCGTTCAACACGAGTAAGTAATCGTCCAAGCTTATGTTGTTCCACCGATAGTCTGCGAATACAATTTTCAACGATAACCACAGCGCCATCAACGATAATCCCGAAATCAAGCGCCCCAAGACTCATGAGGTTTGCGCTTACTTTGTTGACCACCATACCTGTAATTGTAAATAACATGGACAATGGAATAACCATTGCCGTAATGAGTGCCGCCCGGACATTGCCTAAAAAGAGAAACAATATTGCTACGACGAGGAGAGCGCCTTCTGCCAGATTCTTTTTAACCGTTTTAATGGTTGCGTCCACAAGTGCTGTGCGGTCATAAGCAGTTTTTGCAATAACTCCCGATGGAAGGGTACGATTCACTTCAATCATCTTCGCTGCAACCCTTTTTGATACAGTTCTGCTATTCTCTCCCATAAGCATAAAAACCGTGCCTAAAACGACCTCACTCCCGTTTTCAATAGCAGCGCCTGTCCTCAGTTCTTTTCCAAGCAGGACGTCTGCCACATCCTTGACATAAATAGGTACCCCCTTGTGTGTATCAACGACGATCTGCCGAATATCCTCAATATCGGCTACCTGTCCTGGAGATCTGATCAGGTATTCTTCTCCGCTATGTTCAATATATCCCGCTCCTACATTGGCGTTGTTTCTGGCAAGCGCCTGTAAAATATCATGGAATGATAATCCGTAGGCAATCAATTTTTCAGGATAGGGAGTAACATGATATTGCTTCTCATAACCACCAATGGCATTTACTTCAGTTACTCCCGGAATGTTACGTAGCTGAGGTCTGATAACCCAGTCCTGAATAGTCCTTAAATCTGTGGATGTGTAAGGTGTTCCGTCAGACTTCAGAACGTTTTCTTTAGACTCGACAGTCCACATAAATATCTCGCCAAGACCTGTAGCAATCGGTCCCATAAACGTTTCAACTTCTGACGGTAGTTTCCCTTTAATTTCCTGGATGCGTTCATTAATCAATTGCCGGGCAAAGTAAATATCCGTTCCGTCCTGGAAAATGACCGTTACCTGAGAGAGACCGTAACGTGATATAGAGCGCGTTTCGGTTAGATATGGTATGCCAGCCATTGCTGTCTCCATGGGAAATGTAATACGTTGTTCTACCTCAAAAGGTGAGTATCCCGGAGCCACCGTATTAACCTGAACCTGGACGTTGGTAATATCAGGCACGGCATCAATTAGAAGTTTTTGGTAATTATATACACCCAAAATGGCAACCGCTAATGTTGCTATAAGGATTATCCATCGTTGGCGGATTGAGAATTTTAGAATTCGTTCAAGCATAATATTGTAAATCCAAAATTCGAATATCGAAATCCGAAACAAAACAAGATGTTTTCATTTACTTTTTTGAATAATTGCACCAAAGATATTAGTCAATTCTGTGGCTTCTAGAACGAACTGTTCTCGTTCTTTTTTAAGTGCAGTATTATTATCAATGAAAACTAATCTTAACCAGTATCTGTTTTCTTTTGCCTCTTTTCTAGAAATCTTTATTCTAAAAACAAAATCTTTTTTACTAAACGATTCGTTTGCTTCAATGTAGTTTGCTCCTACAGAACCTGATGCATTTATTAGTTGTTTCCCATCCTCAATATTAGCAATAGTTTTAGGAAGTTTCCTTACGAAACTCCTAACATTTTTAGCAAATAAAAAAGTTCGTTCCTCTAAATCATAATGTTGCTTACCGTTTTGAGCATTATTCATTGGAGTTTGTTTTGGATTTTGTGTTTCGAGCTTCGGGTTTTGTGCTTCGAATTTCGTGCTTCATAATTTCCTTTAATTAATCCTCTTCGGCTGCCCCTTCTTTACCAAGTTCAGCCTTAAGGACAAAGCTGTTACGCGCAGCATACCTCTCACCTGGCGAAAGTCCTTGTAACACCTCCACCCACCGCCCGTCGTTCCTCCCTAATTTTAGAAAGCGGGCTTCAAACATATTCCCATTTTGCACAAACACAATGGGCTGGTCGTGTAAAGTTTGGAGCGCATCAACAGATACAGCTACTGGCACTGATACCTCTTCCTGAACAATTTCGATAGTTACAAAGAGTCCGGGACGCCAGTGACCTTCCGTATTCTGAACAACAACGATACCCCGTGCAGCACGCGTTTGCTCACCGACAAGCGAGCCGAGATATGTCAGTATACCATCCGCTTCGAAACCTAATATCTTAGACCGGACGGTAACATTTTGTCCAACTTTCACGATATTCAAATCTTTGGAATATACCGTGACATCCACCCAAACCGTTGACAAATCAGCAAGGACGAAGATGTCGGCGTCTTCCTTGACAGCCTCTCCCACTGCGATGTTCTTTTCTATGACGGTGCCGTCAAACGGGGCTTTGAGTTCGTAATGAGTTAGTCCTTTACCAGTCGCTTCAGAAAGGTTGTCCAGGTCGGCCTGGGAAAGTCCCAAAGCCAGCAATTTTTGGGAAGTGGTCTGTAAATTTATCTCCGATTCCGCCAGCGCCTGCCTGCTGGCAAGATAATCTTTTTCCGAAGAAATCTTTTGATGCCAGAGACGCTCCCTTCGTTCAAATGTCGCACGATCCAGTTCTCTGCGTTTGATTGATGCAAGATATGCGCTCTTTAACTCCGCCAGTTCCCGGCTATCAAGGACGGCAAGCGCTTCGCCGTGCTTGACTGCGTCGCCGAGATTCTTGTATACGGCAGTTATTATACCTGCGAGTCTTGGTACGACATGCACCACCTTATCCGCATTGAGCTTGATTTCACCGGGTAACTCAAGAACAGTCTTCATCTGGGTGGGACCGGCAGTTTCAACAACGATCCCAGCGCTTTGTACTGCCTCAGGAGCAAGCTCGACCTCTCCCTTTATTCGACCCTTGCCCTCCCGTTGTAATGCAGCGTCTTCATGCTCCTCGTCAACGGTTGTCACTTTTTCCATGCGAATTATAATTATCGCCAGAACAATTCCCGCCAAGATAACAATACCAGATATGTAGAATTTCTTAAAATGCATTATTGAGTTTTTCATATTTTATTACCTTAAAAGTCTCAGTCCGTTCGCTATTACAATTAATCCGCCTATCTCGTTATCAGAAGGCCGGGCACAAGGCCAATCCAACCACAGATGGCTACTGGTACCAGGAAGGCAATGATAAGGAGGGAAACAACAATATTTTGCCGGATATTACTTATCGTCCTCCGGCTCAGTTTAATTATATAGGGGATTTTCGCCAGATCATCAGACATAAGGACAAAATCACTGGTTTCAATGGCTATATCAGTACCAGCGGCCCCCATAGCAATCCCAATATCTGCCTCAGCCATAGCGGGGGCGTCATTAACCCCGTCTCCTACCATAGCAATACAGTGGTATTTCTCCTTTAATCTTTTCACTGTTTCTACCTTATCTTCAGGAAGCAGCCTGCCATAATATTCATCAATATCAGTTTCTCTGGCAATTTCTGCGGCTGTTCCTTCGTTATCCCCGGTAAGCATAATAATCCTTTCAATCCCTAAATGTTTTAACATCTGGATTACACTTTTGGCCTCTACTCTAACTTTGTCAGCCACGGCAATAACCCCGAGAGGTCCCTCCCTGGAACCCAATAATACAATCGTTTTACCTTGATTCTCTAACTCAGAAATTTGAGCTTGAATCTTATCTACGGGAATTGTGTACTGTGAAAAAAGTCTTTTATTGCCGATATAGTATTCACAAGCACCTATTTTTGCCTTTGCACCCATCCCCGGCAGAGATTCAAAGACATCCACTGCCTGAAGATTTAATCCTCTTTCTCTTGCTTGATTTACAATAGTTTCTCCTAGGGGATGCTCTGAATAATTCTCGATACTGGCCGCCAGCTTTAATATTGTCTCCTCTGTTTGATTATTCAGAGGTATGATGCCGGTAACGGATGGTTTACCGATGGTAATTGTTCCTGTCTTATCAAAGGCGATGGCATTTAATTTTTCTGCGATCTCCAGATAAGCTCCACCCTTTACCAATACGCCATGTCGGGCTGCATTCCCAATAGCCGCAACTACTGCAACTGGAACCGAGAGGGCAATACCACAGGAACAAGACACAACCAAAACCACGAGTCCCCTATAGAACCAGTAAGAAAATCCACCCCACAGTAAGGGAGGAACTATCGCCACAGCAAAGGCCAGAGCAAACATTGCAGGGGTATAATACTTTCCAAATTTTTCCCCAAAGCGCTGATAGTTGGATTTCCTTGCCTGGGCCTCTTCCACTGAATGAATAATCTTTGCAAGGGTGGTATCCTTCGCTAATTTCGTTACCATCACTTCCAGGACGCCTCTTTGATTGAAGGTACCTGCAAAGACATCGTCTCCCTTGTTTTTTTCCACCGGAATTGATTCACCGGTAATAGGAGATTGATCAACGCTGGAGTAACCTTTTATTACCTTTCCATCCAGAGGTATCTTTTCGCCTGGCCGTACGATGATTTGATCGGTAATCCTTACTTCTTCCACTGGCAAAATAATTTCCTTCCCGTCTCTTCTAACCAGCGCTTCTTTAGGAGCCAGTTCCATGAGCATCCTTATGGCACCCCTTGACTTGCTCACGGTGTAAATCTCCAGGATATCACCTAACAAATAGATAAAAACCAATGTTGCTGCCTCTTCCCACAATCCGAGGGTTACAGCCCCTACAGCACCTGTAACCATTAAGGTTCGGATATTGAGGGTTAATGTTTTTAAGGCGTTGAATGCCATCTTCGCAGGGTAATAACCGCCAATAATAATGGCTAAACTATGAAAAATAAGGGTTATTATTCCCTTCCATCCGACTTTTTCCAATACAAAGGCTGTTAAGGTAAAAATACCGCATAGAGAGAGGGCTATAATCCTTTTCTCCTTCCACCAAGCAATTTTCGGTCTGGCTTCCTTAACAACCAATGCCTTCATCCCCGTTTCGGCAACACTCTTGATGATTTGCTGTATTGAAATCAGTGAAGGGTCATAAACGACTTTTATACCCTGAGTCGCAAGGTAGATATCGAAGTTTTTTATCCCGGAGAGTGACTTCAACTTCTTCTCGATAATCCTCACCTCATCCTGGCAATCCATTCCCTCAACAATCAGTTTATAGGTTTCAACTCGATCTTCTGTCATTGTTCTGTACTCCAAATGGGGTAGTCACGTTTAAGTATTTTGGCAATGACCAGCCATTTTCTTAACTCCTTAGCAATTTTCTCAGAGGTGATAGGAGCCATTTTTATTGGTTTGATTTTAGAGGGTGTCGTAAGCACGTCTTCCGATTCTTTTGCAAGTTCAAAAGAGGATGTTAAGTCCTTTCCGATAAATTGTTCAAGAAAATCTCTGTCAATAACTGATTCTCCAGTGCAATCTTTGGAATTTTTAACAATATGAATCTCTTGAATCATAATAGTGCGCCCGATATCAACGGAAAGTTCAAAGGTACCATGTTCTCCTTCACCCTTGATCAGAAATGCCTTTGCCATCTCGCTGCGTCCACGTCTGGCAGTCATAGAATAATAAACAACTATTTTTTCATCTTTACCAATTTCGATCCCATACTGGGCTAGTTCGTTGATTTGCTGATCTGTTAAACTAACATGTTGCTTTTCAACCCATCCGAAAAGATGGCCTTTTTTCATTTCATGAAGAGCCATTTCTTGACCATGTTCAGCATGTGGGGTTTCTGCACAACCACACGGCAGAGAAATTAGCAGTATGCACACAAACCACTTTTTCACAATGTACCCACCTTCTTTGTAAGGAATAATTTCTAGTATTTAGTAACCGATCTATAAAAGATGTTACCCTCGTGGCCAGTACATGATGATTACCACACCTATAAGGGCAATAAAACCACCTATCAGGTCGAATTTGTCCGGAGCTATCTTATCAACCTGCCATCCCCAAAAAATGGAAAGAACTATGAATACGCCACCATAGGCGGCATAGACTCGACCAAAGTTTGCGGGCTGGAATGTTGGTATAACTCCATAGATAATCAACACAATTGCACCGAGTAAACCAAGCCAAATACTCTTACCCTCTCTTAGCCAGAGCCATATAAGATATCCTCCGCCTATTTCGCAAAGTCCGGCAAGGACAAAAAAGAAAAGTGATTTGGCAATTTCAATTTTTTCCATTTTTTACTCCCTTTATACTTCTTCGCGCTCTTTCCGCCTGGTTTGCAGTGAACCATTACGATAAATCTTTTTATTCTTAGTAATTATTCCCCTATTTTAGTCACGGCTAGTTTTTCAATATTTGCAATCAAAAGGTTCAGATTTTTTAAAGATTCTAAGTAAGAAATCCTCGTCTCTGCCCATGTCCTTTGGGCATCAAGCAGGTCAATGTAATTGAACTCACCCTCTTGATACCCCTTTGTAATTAATTTGAGGGATTCTTCTGCCTTGGGCAAAATCTTGTCTCGGTATTCGATGACACGCTTCCGTTCCACATTGTATGAATTAAAATCCCTTTTCAACTGAAATAGCAGGTCGTTGTAAACCGACTGATTTTCGCTTTTCGCCTTTTTAGAAAGGGCCTTCCCTTTTTCTATATTACCCTGGTTGCGATTAAAGAATGGGGCTGGTATTCCAACACCAAACTGGACAGTGTCGGCATTTTCCTGTGTCAGCCGTTTATAACCTGCCGATATATTGATGTCGGGGATAGCCTGTCTTTTTTCCAACGTCAACTGTGTATCCGCTATTTCGACATTCTTTTTCGATGCCTTCAGTAACGGTTGGTTAATGTCCGTCTTTAATTCAAGCTCGTGCAGGGACAATTCGACGGGATTCGTTAGTAGTTTCCCCGTTACACCATTGATAGACTCCTCCGGTGTGCCCATAAACGTTTGTAATTCCTTTAGGGAATTTTGAAGATTACCCTCTGCATTGGATACAGAATTTCTTGCCTTCGATAATTCCACCTCCGCCCTGAGGACATTCGTAACCGGCACTTCACCCGCTTCAAATCGTACCTTCTCACTTTTGTAAATTCCACTTGCAATTTCTTCTATTTTCTTTGCTATGACAAGACCTTCCTGATCGGCAACACTTTTATAGAATGCCTTTTTTGTGTCAGCCGTAACATTTAATAAAATAACATCACGCTCGAATTCATTTTTTTCTTTTGATTTTTCGCCGAGTTTGATACCGAGTCCCCTTTTACCCGCCGTTACAATTGGCTGAGTTATGGATACAAGGTTTTGGCTTTGATTTAATCCAACTTCATTACTCGGCATTTCTTCTGCCAAAAGTTCTAAGACTGGATTTGGATATAGTCTTGACTGACGTAATGAACCAACGGCAGCATCTACCTGATCCCTCGTTGACTGCAACTGCGGGTTTTTTTCAATTGCTATCCTAAGGGCTTCTTCGAGCGATATTTTCTTGTTTACAGGTTGATTATTCTTGTTCACGGCTTTGATTGGAGAATCGTTTCCAAGAATTATTACCTGAAAGCATGATAAATTAACGGATAAGCAGGCCGTCGCAATAAGGAATATAAATCTGTACATTCGAAGATTATGTTTAAATTGAAAATATGTATCCATAACAACACCTTTCACAATAAAAATAAAGCATTATGTATTGGTTCGCAACGGATGGGCTGCCCTCATTAATGCTTACTCAGGTTCTTTCCGTGGGAAACTAACTGCTGAATGTGTTATGCGGTCAAGCGCGGTGGATGGTAGATAATAGTCTGGAAGATGTTTTTGAAATGATTAAAAGGCTGTATTTTAAACAAACCGGAGGTATTAGTGAAAGTGAATGAAGAGTCCTGGAATACAGGCAGGACTAAATTGTGGGCACAGAGTACACAGCAATTTGGGCAACATGTATCATCCGTTGGAATGGAAGAACAATCATAATTATGAGATGAAACAGCAGATTCATTTTCAACGTAATGGAATGAATCCTTTTCTGCACAGCCTAACACTAAACAATCGCCTGGTAATATGCACAAGGCAAACCATATTAGTAGAATACCTGTAGTACATTTTTTTGGTAAAGCTGTTTTGCTCATTTTTGATAAACCAAACAGAATACTTTTGCAAATCTACATGTTATCTGTTTTATACAACCGTTAATAAAAATAAAGGTCTTCCTTTAATATGCTAATTGTTGGATTAAAAGAAAGCAAGTTTAAAAATAATTTTTGATTTACTCTAAATAATGCTAGAGATATACTATTTAAGTAAACAAACCTATATAAGGAGGGAATAAATATGTATATTTCGATTAAAAGTCGTCTCATCATGTTGTTAATCACATTTGCAGTAATACCCATTATTCTCCTTAGATTCGTAGCATATCCAAGAATGCAGGCAGATCTTCAAGATATATTGATAAGGAATCTAGATGGTGTTGGTCATAAACAATCAGAACTTATAACGCATTTCCTGCATGATATTATAAATAATGCAAGCTCATTTTCCGATAATCCTTTAATTACTCAATGTACACATATTACAAGAGAAAACAGCGATTATAGTAAAATTATTCAATATTTGGAGACATTAAAAATAAAGTATGATTATGAAGGAATATTTATATGCGACAAAAAAGGGATGATAACTATTGCAACAATGGATGAACCAGTTGGACGCGATGTTTCTGAGAAGGATTATTTTAGAAGTGCCATAACTGGGAATCTATTTATATCGGAAATTGTGTTATCTGAAGTACCGATTATGAATGAATTCGGAAACAAAGAACTGGGCGTGCCTACCATGTTTGCATCAGCTCCGTTAAAAGATGATAATGGAGATATAACAGGTATTTTTTGCATTAGAGTAGATGTGAGTTCGTTGAACAATTTAATGTTAAGTTTAAAATTGGGGAAGACAGGTGAAACGTATCTAGTAAACAAAGAAGGTTACATGGTTACAGAATCAAGATTTGCAGATGATTTAAGAAAACAGGGATTAGTAAAAAACAGGTGTACGCTGGCATTGAAGTTAATATGTACAGAAACGGGTGAATTGACAAGCGGTGTTAAACAATGCGTTGCTGGAAATAATGGTTTTGACGCAAAAGGATATAAAGATTATAGAGGCAAAACTGTACTAGGCGTATGGCGCTGGTTACCAGAATTTAATTTGGGTGTGGTGGCAGAAATTGATAAAGATGAAGGCTATGGACCGGCTCGCAATTTACAGTATAGGGTTAGCGCACTATTATTAATCATTGCATTTCCGTTGTTAATTGTAGCATATACCATTGGGAAAAAGATTACAAGACCTATCCTTATACTCACAGAAATAACAAAGAAGATTGCATCGGGTGATTTGGCACAAAGGGTTAATGTAAAGAGAGATGATGAAATTGGCGAACTGGCAGACTCATTTAATGCTATGGCAAAATCACTGGATGAGAAGACACGGGAAATAGTAACTTCAGAAAAACGATACAGGGATTTGTTTAATTCAATAAGGGAAGGTGTTTATCAATCAGAACCGGGGGTTGAAGGTGTATTTACATTTATTAATAAAACAGGAGCGGAGATGCTTGGTTATAGCAATCCTGAGGAATTGATTGGAATAAAGGTGAAGAATATTTATGCGGATTCTGAGGACCGAAGACGGCTATGCGAAAAGCTTGAAAAGGATGGTGTGTGGAGAGACTTCGTATCGGTTTGCAAGAGAAAAAACGGTGAGAATTTTTATGCAGAGCGCACGAGCAGTGTTGTTAAGGATGAAAATGACAAGCCTCTTTACATCTATGGAGTGTTCAGAGATATTTCGGAGAGGAAGAAAACAGAGCAAAAGGTTGTTGAATCGGAGAAAAGGTATCGTCTACTGTTCGACTCACTCAGTGAGGGTGTTTATCAATCAGAGCCTACCGAAGATGGTGTATTTACATGGATGAATCAGGCAGGCGCTGAAATACTGGGATACAAATCGCCAGGAGAAGTAATAGGAACTAAGGTGAAAGATATTTATGTCAATCCAGATGATCGAAAAATGGTTGTTGAAAAGCTGAATAAAGAAGGTGTATGGAAGAGTTTTACATCGTTTTGTAAAAGAAATAATGGTGAACAATTTTATATG